>NZ_JBIVRD010000014.1:0-27803 GCF_044755565.1 Kitasatospora sp. NPDC092286
GCCTACGCGGGCCAGACGGTCACCCTGAAGTTCGCCGGCACCGAGGACGTCTCGCTGCAGACCAGCTTCGTGATCGACGACACCGCGATCACCACTGGCTGACGGTTCGTCACAAGGCTGTGAGTGACTGACCGCAGGCCGCCCGGGCTCGCTCCGGGCGGCCTGCGTGTGCTGTCCCCTCCCGGGGGCGATCGTGGGGGCGGCGCGGTTCCTCCGGCCGGTGCTGCGCCTGTCGCTAACGTCGGGCGAACCGCGTGATCGTGACGTCGTTGTCGAACGAGGTGCGGTCGATGACCTCGAAGAGGGTGGGGCTGAACTCCCCGTTGAATACGGGGATCCCCGATCCGGCGACCACGGGGTAGCTCTTGATGATCAGTTCGTCGATCTCGGGCAGCAGCGCGCCGGCGAGGAGGCCGCCGCCGCAGAGCCAGATGTCCTGGCCCTCCTCCTGCTTGAGGCCGCGGACCAGGGCGAGCGGATCGCCGGCGACCACGGTGACGTCCGGGTCGGTGTCGGGCGCGAGCGTACTCGACACGACGTACTGGCGCAGGTGGGCGTAGGGGCTGGTGAAGCCCGCCTGGAGGCCGGGGCGGTAGCTGCCGAGCCCCATCAGCACGGTGTCGAAGTGCCGGTTCGGGGCGTCGGCGAGGCCGTGGGCGGCGCGCATGAAGGTGGGGACGGTCTCGGGATGGCGGGCGATGGTCCACTCGGTGTAGGCGGCGGCCTGCTTCTCGTCACCGAGCGGGTAGAAGTCGAACTCTCCGCCGGGGCCGGCGATGTAGCCATCGATGGAGACGGCGACGTAGTACACGAGCTTTCGCAACAGCAACCTCATCGGTAGTACTCTGTCTGAAGTGGTTTGAACGTAGTACTACGACTGGAGTGGTGTCAATGGCGCGCAGGAACGACCAGCGGCGGGCCGCCCTCGTCGACGCCGCGATCGAGGTGCTGGCCAGGGAGGGCGCGCGCGGACTGACCTTCCGGGCGGTCGACACCGAGGCCGCCGTGCCGGCCGGCACCGCGTCCAACTACTTCTCCAACCGCGACGACCTGCTCACCCAGGCGGGCGCCCGGGTCTACGAACGTCTCCAGCCCGACCAGGCGACGATCGACCGGCAGCGGACGGGCGCGTCGGACCGGGAGCTGTACGCGACGCTGATGCGCGAACTGGTCGAGCGGGTCAGCGGCTTCCGCACGGGTTACCTGGCGCTGCTCGAACTGCGCCTGGAGGCCACCCGGCGCCCCGGTCTCCGCACCGTGCTGACCGAACGGGTCCGCGCCGACCTCGAAGCCAACGTGGCCTACCACGTGGCCGCCGGCCTGCCCGGCGACGCGACCGCCGTCCGGCTGCTCTACCTGGCGTTCAACTGGCTGATCGTCGAACAGCTCACCCTGCCCGGAGTCTTCTCGGAGGCCGAGCGCGAACAGCTCGTCACGGCCGCGGTGGACCGCATCGTGGCTCCGTGACGCGCCGCGGAAACGGCCCCGCCCGCCCGGTGGCCCGACCGGACAGGACCTCCCGGCCGCTCATGTGATCGCCGCTTGACCGGGAACCGACTCGATCGTTCTTCGGCACACGTGAATGGAGTCGAGATCTTCGGTGGCCGCGCCGGAAGTCGGCCGGTCCGACTTCCGGCGCAGCGGTGCTTCCCGGGCTTCCGGCGCGGGGTCTACCGCACCTCCGGCGGCCGCGCCACCTCCGGGACGCACGGTTCATTGGGCTCGCAGCTCATCGGGCAGATCTCGGGCTCGCACGGGGCCTCCGGGCAGTTCTCCGGCTCGCAGCTCTGCGGACAGTTCGGTGAGCACTGCGACGGGCCGAGCCACACCTGCTCGTAGACGCTCTGCCGCATGCGGCCGAGCGGCTCGCCGTTCACGATCTGCGACAGCGTGTCGTGCAGGACGTTGCCGACCGGCCACTGCCTGGCCATGACGCACGGGTACACCGTGCCGTCGGGAGTGACACAGAGCTTGCCCTTCCAGCAGTGCCCGCACAGGCCGGAGAGCCGCGATTCCCGCGACATGACCTCTTGCGCCCGCCCGAACTCCCTGATGCGCCCGACCTTGACGTAGCGGACACCCAGCCCCTCGAGGAACCGCGTGGTGCGGTTGAGATCGTCCTCGTCCTGATCGATGGCGATGACCGAGGCCCGGGCTCCGACGCCGTGGCCGATGAGCTTCTTCAGGTTGCCGATCGTGCGCGTGTGGCTCGTCCTCACCTTGGTCACGGCGTCATGGACCGCGGGGTCGCAGGAGTAGACGGACGTCGCGAAGAGGATGTCGTTCTCGGCGGCGTAGTCGAGCGTTTCGTCGGTCAGGCGGGTCAGGTTGGAAAAGACCTCGATGAAGTCGTACCCGGTCTTCTTGGCCAACCTCAGGAGATGGTCGAAGTCGGAGTTCAACTGAGGCTCGCCGCCGATGAACTGGATCTTTCGACAGCCCAGCCGGTAGGCCTCTTCGATGACTCTCTCGTAGTGCTCTGTGGACAGGAGGTCGCGGTATCCGCTGTTCGGATGCGAGTCCGCGTAGCAGTGCACGCACTGCAGATTGCAGCGGTTGGTCAGTTCGAGCCAGAGGAAGTCGAGACCGTTCGGCGTCGCGCCGTTGTGATCCATCCGGAATACCTGCCCATCTCCTCCCCGTTCTGGCGCCACTCTCGCATCCACCGGCCGACGGGTGCCCGCCCAGGACCGTCGGCCTACGCCGGAGGGGTGACAGGGGTTCGCGACGCACGTGCTGCCGGCCATGGGCCCGGCTGTCAGAGGTGCGCAGTACGGTGCGGCCATGGCAGCCCGGATCGATCTGACACTCGACTGCGCGGACGCGCAGCTCCTCGCCGCGTTCTGGAAGACGGCGCTCGGCTACATCGACGAGCCACCGCCCGCTCCCTTCACAACGCGCGAGGAGTGGCTCGCACAGTTCGATCTGCAGGACGACGACTCCGAGGACGACGGCGCGTGGCTCTGCGATCCCGACGGTGTCGGCCCCCGGCTCTCCATCCTCAAGGTTCCCGAGCCCAAGGCGGCCAAGAACCGGCTCCACCTCGACGTCCGGGTGCCCGGACACGGCACTCCCGACGAGCGGTGGGCGCGGATCACGGCGGAGTCCGAACGGCTGGTGAAGGCGGGCGGGAGCGTCCTGGAGAAGTTCGACGGACACCACCTGGTGATGGCCGACCCGAACACTCCGGATTCATGGTTCTGGAGTGAGCCCCGGTGTCGACCGCCACCCTTACCCGTGACAAGCGGATATCGTCCCCCTCTCCGGAGGGCATGACCACTGCAAGGAACCTGCCCGGTACCGAGGGCACCGTGTTCTCTGGGCGCCTGCGTGGCGTCTCAGCTATCCGCCTGTCCGTGCTGACGGACGAGACCACCAGCCCCGAACGGCAGCGCGAGGCCAACGACCGCGCCGCCGAGATGAACAACATCGACTTCGGCGAGGGCGACCAGCGCCGGGAAGCTGTCGACCTTGACGTGTCGGCGAGCAAGACCGCTCCGTGGGAACGTCCGGAGCTTGGCAAGTGGCTCGCGGACCCCGACAGCTTCGACGTGATCGTGTGGTGGCGCTTTGATCGTGCCGTCCGATCGCAGGGCCACATGCACAAGCTCGCCGAGTGGGCGAGTGAGCACCGGAAGATGATCATCTTCGCCGAGGGCGTCGGCGGCGGGATGCAGACGTTCGACTTCCGCAACCCGCTCGACCCGGTCACGCGGATGATGCTCAATCAGTTCGCGTTCGCGGCCGAGATGGAAGCGTGGTCCATCAAAGAGCGTGTCATGGGTGCGCAGGCTGCCATGCGCAAGATGCCGTTCCGGTTCAAGGGCGGTCGCCCGTCCTACGGGTACAAGATCGTCCCCATGCCAGCGGAACACGGTGGGGTCGGCAAGACGCTCGCGCAGGACGAGAGCGCCGTCAAGATCATCATTCGGATCATCCGGGACCTGTTGAACGGCAAGACCATCACGCGGATCTGCCAAGAGCTGGAGAACGACAAGGTGCCGACTCCGCGGGACCACTGGTCGGTACTCCGCGGCCGGAAGACCGGTGGCAAGACCGGTGGCGCGAAGGGCGAGACGAACACCCGGGACGTGTTCAAGTGGGTGCCGACGGTCCTTAAGAAGCTTCTGACGAACCCGGCGCTACTGGGCTGGAAGATGCATGGGGGCGACCCGATCCGGGACGCGCAGGGGGCACCGATCCTCTCGACCGAAACCCCGATCCTCACCCGCGAAGAGTTCGACGTGGTGGGCAAGTTCTTCGATGACCGGAAGATCACTGAGCCCCGAGCCATCCCGCTGGATGCGTCCAAGCTGCTCCGGGTGATCCACTGCGGTACGTGCGGATCTCGCATGTACCACCAGGCCAACAAGAAGCAGCAGCGCGCGTACACGTGCGGCGGGCACCTTACGCGGGTCAAGTGCACCGCCCCGATGACCATCCGGGCTGACTGGGTCGAAGACTACGTAGAGCGCGAGTTCCTGGCCCTGACCGGCCGTATCAAGATCCAGCGGACCATCATCACGCCCGGGTACGACCCGGCGCAGGAACTCGCACACGTGCTCGCGGAGTTCGAGGCCCACCAGAAGCAGCAGGGCAAGCAGAAGTCTCGTTCTGCGCAGACGTCTTGGCAGTCTCGGGCGGATGCGCTCGACAACCGGATGACAGAGCTGGAGAACACCCCTGCCCGTCCCGAAACACGCGAGAAGGTCGACACGGACGAGACGTTCGCCGACCTGTGGGCAGTGTCAGACGATGACGCCCGCCGGCTGCTGCTGCTCGACGCGGGGGCACGGCTGGAGATCCGTAAGGGCGTGCGCGGCGGGTGGCGGACGCTCGACCCGCGCCGGGTGGCGTTCGCAGTGACCGGGGACCTTGACCCGGCGGTGGAGTCATGGGCAGGCATCCGGGATGAGCTGACCGAGACCCCCGAGACCGCTCCCGCGGCCGGTAGCCGGATGCGCCTCGCCGAGCCCGTCGGAGCATCGGCGTAGGGCGTCGGCGAGGGTGGTGATGGGTGACGTTCAAGGGCGTGTTTTCTGTTTTATCTAGACACCCGTGTGTATAGAAGAAACTAGATTTTGCGTCTCCAACGTCACCCATCACCACCCCTCGGGCTTCGCGGGATATCGTCCCCCTCTTCTATTCCCAGGAAGAGAGAGCGGGACGGAACGACCCGAGCGGAGCCGCACAGCGGGCCGCGGGATATCGTCCCCCTCTTCTACTTCCGAGAGAGGGAGCGCAGGACTACCGCGCACCCCACCGATGGGAACAGGCGGACCGAGTGCCCGCGCCCCTCTCTCGCTGCTCTGCCCGTGCACCACGCACCCCGAGGGGTGGCCGCCGGAGTCGTGAGGCAGAGCGAGGGGACCGCACCAGCCCGAGTAACGGCGTCCGCCAGGGCGCACCGAAAGGGACTAACCGAGTGCGGTCCCCACCCGCCCCGAGAGGGGTACCAGGACCAACAGGAACGGCACCGACGGAGCGTCCGCGGGGTGCCCGAGGCAGGGGTGACACGGTTCGCCTGCCACACAGACCTACTTGGCCGCGACTTCTCCCGGGGGTCGCAGCACTTCGCGAACCTTGTGCAGTCCGCTGTACCGGATCAGTCCGGCCGTGCTGGCGACGTACTTGCCCCGGCCGACATGGAACACCGGTACCAGCGGATGGAACCCGCCGTCGATCTTGGCGAGGCGCTTCCCGTCCGCGACGGGGATTTCCATGATCTCGCACGCGGTGTCGAGCGGCACCGTGAGCGGGAGTTCGTAGTCGGCGGCGGTTGCGGAGCGGTCTCCGCGGACGGCCAACACCAGGTCCCCGGCGGGGTCCATGTCGGGCGCGATCTCGGGCTGTTCGTCTGTCATAGGTCCAACCTACTTATCTGCGAGGGGTGTTGTGCGCTGTATCGACTGCACCGAGCCCCCCACTCACCGAGGGCGCTGCGAAGCCCACCACACGGCCTACGAAGCCCGCCCCTCGGTCCGTGCCCGCCGACGGCTGCAATGGCTGGTCTCACGCCACTACAGCGGCGCCGAGAGGCTTCGCCGGCTGGTGGATCGAGTGGGCTCCGCGGTCTGCGGGCTGTGCGGCGAGGGCTTCCCCGCCGAGCTGGTTGACGTAGACCACCGGACCCCGCTTGCCCTCGGCGGCGAGGACATCGACGACAACGTGTGGCCGCTGTGCCGCGAGTGCCATCGGGGGAAGACGGCAAGGGACTTCGGGGTGTTCGCCGTGGGCCCGTGAACGTCGAAGCCCCCTGCCAAGCGGTAAGGGGCTTCGTAGACTCCTACGGCCATTCCCGAGCGCCGTAGGGGAAACCCCCCCGCGAACGCAGGGCCTACAGCAGGATGAAACAAGGCCAAGGGCCACCCCCGCGAACGCGGGGCCTTGCGCGTTTAGCAGCGTACGAAGGAGGCGGCGGGTCCTATACCCATCGGCGCGAGTAGCGGTATCCCCAAATCCAGCCGGGAAGTAGTGCGTACCAGGTCCACGGGTCGGGGTGAGCCACCCCGAGTACGACGCATACCGCCACGCCGATTGTGAACGTCCCGAGCGCCGGGATCAGAGCGAACGTGGCGCGGGTGGCGCGGTCTACGACTGCCATACGAGCACGGTACCGCTAGACCAGGACCACCAGCAGCGCGGACAGCCACAGGCATAGCCAGTGCTGCGATTGGTCGACCAGGTACCGGCCCTGCGGGTTCTTGGCCCACTCGGGACTACGGGTGATGCGCATGAACAAGGCGACGGGCCACCGCCGATCCCAGAATGCATGCGTGAGCACGGAGAACCCGACCCCGGCCGAGCAGCCGGCGAGGCTCACCCGCAGGTCGAGCGCGAACACTGCGGCGGAGAGCATCGCCACCATGACGGCGTGATAACCCACCAGGTGGCCGAGCATGGCCCGCCAGGACGCCGAGTTGGTCGTTCCGCTGTCGGGCTCGGGCTTGCCCTTGTGTGCCGCCTGGTGGTCCGTCTGCGCCGCGTGATCACCCCACATATGGGCGGTCAGCAGCGTAAGGAGCACGACGGCGAACGTCGAAGCGTTGTTGATCAAGACCCCTCCGGTAATGGAAGGGCGACCCCACATGGTCGCCCGTCATAAGCACTCGTTGTCAAGTGGTTTGTTACAAAGCGGCGCCCGCCCATGCTGCGGCCGATCCGTACGCGCTGATGAGCAACCCGCAGAAATGCGGGTTCCTTGGCTGCCCTGCCTAGCTAGCCGGCCCCGTTGATCAGCCCCCCACCAGCCGGAGGTGCCCCCATGCCGCGAAGACCCCGTCCCCCGTGCAGCGTTCCCGGGTGCCCTGAGCTGACGGCCCGTGGTGGTCGCTGCTCGGAGCATCAGCGCGAGGCAGAGCAGCAGCGAGGGACGGCAGCAGAGCGCGGGTACGACGCTCGGCGCTGGGCTCGCATCCGTCGGGCCTACCTGTACGCCCACCCGTGGTGCGTGCTCTGTGCCCGCGCCGCTGTAGTGGTCGACCACTTCCCCGAGTCGCGCCGCTCGCTGGTCGCCCGCGGCGTTGCCGACCCGGACGCTTGGCACAGGCTCAGGCCGTTGTGCACGCAGTGTCACAGCCGCGAGACCGCCGTTCACCAGCCCGGAGGCTGGGCCAGCGAGCGGGTTAAGCCAATTCAGGGCTCTGATCTGCGGTTTTACCCAGGGGGGTGACTCCCTCCCCGCCTGACATTGACCGGCAGGGAGGGAAAAAAATCTGATGGCTAATCCCCTTAGTTTTGTGGAGGTGACTTTCTGTGCCGGTACCTGGTCGTAGGCCGAAGCCGCACGTACAGGCCGTTCGGGAAGGCAGCTTCCGCCCCGATCGGAACACCGAGGGCGCACGGTTCGCCCCGGTCGCCCCGGTCGAGCCGGATTGGTCCGAGCTACTGCCCGGAGACCAGGCCGCCGAGGTTCGAGCGCACGCCGCGGACGTGTGGGCTCGGGTGGTTCCCGCGCTGGTGCTGTCCGCCGGCCTGGTCGACTCACAGCGGGAAGTGGCCGTGGACTACTGCATTACGGCCGCTCGAATCGCCGAGGGCGAACGGGAGTTGAGCCGTACCGGCCTGGTGGTCGAGACCGAGCGAGGCAACGTCAAATCCCCGTGGGTGACCATCCTCGGGCAGTACCGATCACATCTGCGGGCGCTGGTAGGAGAGTTGGGGCTTTCGCCCGCCTCGGCCACCAGGATTACCCCGCCGGAGCACGGGGGCGACGATGACGGAGATATCTTCGACTGACGCCCTGCTGCCGGTTCCGTATGACGCGCTGCTCGAACTCGGCGTGACCGAGGACGAGATTGCCGAAGCTCTGGAATCCCGGCCCCTGGTGGTCGCGCACCAGCAGCACCAGCAACCCGGCGCCTACTTCTCTGTAGAGGCTGCCCGCCGAGCTGTGCGCGCTATCGAGACCATGAAACACACGAAAGGCCGGTGGGGCGGGACTCGACTCAAGCTCGCCCCGTGGCAAATCGTGTGGATCATCGCGCCGGTATTCGGGTGGCTATGGGACGACCCCGAGATAGGCCGAGCCGTCCGTGTTATTCGCACGGTGTGGATCGAAGTACCGCGTAAGGCCGGTAAGTCGACCTTGAGTTCCGGTATCGGCCTGGTGCTGCTACTAGCAGACAGGGAGATCGGCGCCGAGGTCTACGCGGCAGCCGGCTCGCTCCCGCAGGCGGAACGTGTCTTCGATGACGCTAAGCGGATGGCGCTCACGTCCCGGGCTATCCGCGGGCGGGTCGAAGTCCTTCGCGGAGTAATCCGCGTGCCTCGCACGGGCGGGGTGTTCCGGGCCCTTTCCAAAATCGCCGAGACCGCGCATGGTCTGAATGTCTCCGGTGCGCTGGTGGACGAAGTCCACGTTCATAAGCGGCGCGATCTGGTGGACGCGATCGAGACCGGAACCGGTGCCCGAGATCAACCGTTGGTCGTGTTCATTACAACCGCGGATGAGGGCACCGAGGGAAGTATTTACGATGAGAAACACACGTACACTCGGCGCATTGCCGACGGGGTTGTAACCGACCCCGGGCACTACGGTGTCATCTGGGCTGCCGAGCCCGGAGACGACCCTTTCGCCGAGGCAACATGGCGGAAGGCAAATCCCGGCCTCGGGACTTCTCCGAGCCTCGCCTATATGCGCCGTGAGGCCGCTAAGGCGAAATCGACCCCGAGCTACTTCCCGACGTTCTGCCGGCTGTCGCTCAACATGCGAATGCGGAACAGCATCAGGTGGCTTCCTCTCTCGCTGTGGGACGAGAATGCCGGTTCGGTGGATGCAGAAACGTTTCGCTATCGCCGAGCATGGGGCGGGGTCGACTTGTCCGCGGTCTCGGATTTGTCCGCGTGGGTGCTGGTGGTCGAGTCGCGGAAGCCCGGTGTAGAGCTGGAGATCATTCCGCGATTCTGGCTGCCGGAGGAACGCCTAGCCGATCTCGAACAGCAACTAATGGTCCCGCTCGGCGAGTGGGTAAACGCCGGGCTGCTAACGCTGACCGAGGGCGACGCTATCGACTATGGCGCCATTGAGAAACAGATCATCGCGGATTGCCGAAGGCTCGACGTGCAGCGCGTGAGCTACGACAGAATGTTTGCCGGCCAGCTGGTGCAGCGGGTCGAGCAGAAAACCCGCGGGGTGGACGTGGTCCCGATTGCACAGACCTACCTAGGAATGTCGCCGGGCTCTAAAGAGCTTGAACGGCTCTTGCGCGAGAACCAGATTCAGCACGGCGGCAACCCCGTCTTGCGCTGGAATGCGTCGGTGGTCGAGATTTATCGAGACGGTAATGACAACATGAGGCCCGTCAAGCCGGACAGGGATAAATCCTCGGCCCGTATCGACGGTATCGCGGCCCTTGTGATGGCCCTTGACGGCTATGTCCGTCGCCCGCTTAAGAAGCCTCGCGCCGCGAGTGCATAGCGCGCCCTCTGGCGCATTCAATCCAGCCCTGTCCGGGCTTACCGGGCGGGGCTTTTTTCTTGCCCAAAAGGGGGTGCAGCGCGTGGCTGAGACCCCGCTAGAAATGACGACTCGCCTACGGCGGAAGCTCGAAGCCCGTAAGGTCAAGGCGCAAATCTGGGGCGACTACTACGACGGAAAACACCCGTTGAAGTTCGCTTCTCCCGAGTTCCGGACGCAGACCGGCGGGCTTTTCGACGGCTTCGCCGATAACTGGTGCAGCATCGTTCCTAACGCCATGGTCGAGCGCATGAGCCCGCTCGGCTTCCGCCTTGACGACGGAAGCATAGACAAGGCAGCCGGCCGAGCGTGGCGCGCGTCCGAATGTGATGTTGAGATCGGTCTCTCAATGCTTGAGAGCCTGGTTTCCGGACGCTGCTACGCGCTGGTTTGGAAGCCCGACGGAATCACTACTGAAATCACTTTCGAGCCCGACTCACAGGCCATCGTGGAGTACGTTCCCGGGCGCCGTAGGGTGCGTGCTGCTGGGCTCAAGGTATGGCGGGACGGGGATCTAGAGTTCGCAACCCTGTTCCTCCCGGACATGGTTTACCGGTGGCAGCGTCACGTTAACGGCGGCGACTGGACCGAGCGTACGGCGGGGCTGCTGCGGTCGGAATCCGCGCACTTCGCTAACCCTCTCGGTGCTGTGCCGTTGGTCGAGATCCCGAACCGGACGCGCCTTGTCGCTCCGCCAGTCTCCGAGATTCACAACGTGATCCCGCTACAGAATGCCGTGAACGCCCTGTGGGCTCACGTGCTGACTGCCGCGGATTCGGTCGCCCTGCCCGCCCGGGCGGTACTCGGAATGGATCGCCCGGTCCGAGAAGTCTTGGACGAAGCGGGCGAGGTGATCGGCGAGGAAGACCTACCGATCGGCAAATTCCGGTCTGACCGGCTGCTCTGGCTGGAGAAGCCCGGGGCCGCTATCGCCGAGTTCTCGGCCGCTCCGCTCGGGGGATTCATAGAATTGATCCGAGAATTGGTCGACCACATCGCCGCCCAAACCCGCACCCCCGGGCATTACCTTGTCGGCCGGATGGTGAACGTGGGCGTTGACGGACTCGCGCAGAACGAAGCCGGACTAGTGGCCAAGGTAAGGGAGCGACACCGCTATACCGGCGCCGCTCTGCGGGAAATCATGAGGCTCGAAGCCCTCGCGGCCGGCGAGCCGAAGCGGGCCGAATCCCTCGCCCTCGGCGATGTGATCTGGCGTGACCCGCAATTCCGATCGGACGCGCAGTACGCGGACGCCTTGACGAAACTCAAGGCCATTAACGTGCCGGACGAAGCTCTTTGGGAACGAATACCCGGAGTCACGCCGGAGGAAATCGCCCGATGGAAGACCATGCGGGACGACCAGGCGGCGGCGATCCTCGGCGGGAACCTTGCCGACATGTTCGGGCCTAAGCCGAACCCGCCCGAGGAACCCCCGGCGGACCCGATCCCCGAGGCCGCGTAATGGCCGATAGCGCGACGCTCGCAGACGTTCGGTACCGAGAGGTACAGGCAGTCTCCCGAGGCGTTGTCACGGCCGTACAGAGCATTTGGCGGGACGTGACACCGGACCGAATCCTAGCGGCAATGCAGGGTGAGGAGGGGGCCGCAATCCTGCGAGCCGTGATGGCCGGACAGCTCTCCGTGGCACAAGGCGCACAGGCTTTCGTGGGGGCGTCCATGGTGGCGCAAGGGGCAATAGCGGCACCGCTCGCCGAGCTGGATGCTTCGGCCCTGGTCGGTATTGCCATGGACGGCCGCCCGCTCGCCTCGCTGCTGTACATGCCTGCCATCACCACAGCGCAATCCCTGGCAGCCGGCGAGACCGCCGAAATCGCGGCCCTTCGGGGCTTGACCCAAATGGCCATGATGACCAGCACGACCGTAGCCGACACCGCCAGGGCGGCGAACTCCGTTGCCATGGCGGCACACCCTCGGTGTAACGGCTATATCCGGGTGGTCCACACTCCGGCGTGCGCTCGCTGCATTGTCCTCGCCGGTCGGCAGTACAGCCGGTCCGAGGGGTTCAAGCGGCACCCAAAGTGTGACTGTGGAATGGACCCGCTCTCAGATGCCGAGGCCCGAGAGGTACCGGACGCCAAAGAGCTATTCGACCAGATGACCCCCGAGGAACGACACAAGCGCTTCGGCGCCGCGGGGGTCAAGGCGATTGAGTCCGGCTCACACATAGACATGGTGGTCAACGCGCGCCGAGGAATGCAGACCGTGACCACCACCCGCGGAAAGGTGCTTATCACGTCTGAGTCGACCACCCGGCGCGGGCTCGGCGGGAAGAACCTCGGCGAGCTGGAGAAGACCGGGGAAACCCGGTACACGCGCCGAGGTGAGACGCGAATGATGCCCGAGGAAATCATGGCGCGGGCAAAGGGAAACCGCGATGCGGAATTGTCCCTACTCAAAAAGCACGGATACATCTTCTAGGAGGGGCAGTCATGCCGAACGACCCGAACCCGAACCCGGCCCCGACCGGTCCGACCGGCGACCCGAAGCCGACCGACCAGGACCCGGCGAAGACCAGCAACCCGACACCCTCGGGTGATCCGGCTCCGCAGGGTGGCGACCAGGCCGACGCCCTCGCCGCCGCGGAGTCCGCCCGAGAGGCTGCCGAGAAGCGGGCCGAGACAGCCGAGGCCGAGGCGAACCGACTTCGCCGGAGCAACGCCGCACAGAAGGGGACCGATCTGGAGTCCATCCGATCCGAGATCCGGGCCGAGTTCGCCGCCGAGCTGGTGCGCGCCGAGGTGCGAGCGGCTGCCGCTGGTCGACTCCGTGACCCTGCTGACGCGCTCGCCCTGGTGGACCTGTCCGCCCTCGCCGGCTCCGGCGGTGCAATCAACGCCACGGCCGTAACTGCCGCTATCACCAAGCTACTTGAGTCCAAGCCGTATCTTGCGGCGGACACCAGCGGCTCAACTCCGGCTCCGTGGGGCGACGTTGGCGCCGGTCCGCGTGGCGCTGCCGAGCCCGAGCCCACAAGCCCGTACGAGCGTCTGCGCCGGGTGAAGCGCGACAGCTGATCAACATGCGCAGAAACGTTTCTGCATAGCCCGAGGCCCTTCCGCACTCTGCGGGAGCGGCCTTTTTTCATGCCCAAAATCAGGGGGAAATGCAAATGGCTCTTAGCCTTGCCGAGGCTGCGAAGCTCAGCACGACCGATCTCCAGCGCGGCGTTATCGAGACGTTCGTTCAGGAGTCGCCCATTCTCGACCGGCTGCCCCTCATGACCATTGAGGGAAACGCCTACGCCTACAACTCCGAGGCGACGTTGCCGGGCGTGGAGTTCCGAGCCGTGAACGCCGCGTACAGCGAGTCCACGGGCACCGTGAACACCAAGACCGAGTCTCTGGTAATCCTCGGCGGTGACGCCGATGTGGATACTTTCATTGCCAAGACCAGGGGCAACCTGAACGACCAGCGAGCCATTCAGGAACAGCTCAAGGTGAAGGCGTCGGCCTACAAGTTTCAGGACGCCTTTTTCAACGGCGATACCGCCACGGACCCGCAGGGATTCGACGGTCTGCGTAAGCGGCTGGTCGGCTCGCAGGTTCTTTCTGCGGGTGCCAACGGCATGGGTCCGATTGCCGGTGGCCATGACTTCTTCGATGCGCTCGAAGCGCTAATCTCCGAGGTCCCGGGCCTGTCTGCGGATAACGGCGCGCTCTATGCCAACCGCAAGATTATCGGCAAGATCGCCTCTTCGGCCCGTCGGCTCGGCGGTTTCGAGATGGTGCGCGAGGCTCTGACCGGAAAGCGGATTGCGACCTACAACGGTATTCCGCTGCTTGACCCGGGCCAGACCGCCGCGGGCGTCGACATTCTGCCGACCACCGAGACGCAGGGCACCGCCACCGACGCCAGTTCCATTTACGCCGTGAAGTTCGGCCGCTCCGAGGGCGACAAGGCGGTTACCGGTCTGACCAACGGCGGTGTCACCGTGCGGGACCTCGGCGAGCTGGATTCCAAGCCTGCGTTCCGAACTCGAATTGAGTTCTTCTGTGGCGTCGCCCTGTTCAGCGGTAAGGCTGCCGCGCGCCTTAACGGCGTACTCAACAAGTAAGGGGGATAGGGATGCCGCCGCGTAAGCGCGCTGCGGCGCCGCTCTCCCGAATTCCGCACACGGATTCCTGCCCTTCGTCCGTCCGTATCGAGCGCTTTCCGGTGCCCGATGCGGACGGGCCGGGGCGGACCGTCACGCGGTGTCTGGAGTGCGGCGCCCAACTGATCACCGATGACCAGCCGAGGGGGGCACCGTGACGACCCTTCCGCCGCTCGCCAGCGTCGACCAGCTCGCCGCGTGGATGCAGCGGACGCCCGATGAACTCCCGCCCGGTGCCGCGCTGGTGCTCGACCTAGCCTCGCGCATCGTGCGGACCGAGGCCCGAGCCGACTTCACCCGTCGCTCGACAACCGCTCTGTTCTATCCCCGGTCGGGGTGGATCACGCTTCCGCTCCGGCCGGTGGTCTCGGTGGACGCCGTGACGGTCGCCGGCGGGACGGTCGAGCGCTCCGGATGGGAGCTGGTCCGGGACCGACTCCGGGTCACCCGGTACCCGTACACGCCTGCCCTGGTGACCTACACCGCGGGGTACTCGACAGTCCCGGGCGACGTGCTCGCGGTCGTGCTCACCCTCGCCGCCCGGATCATCAACAACCCGCAGGATCTCCGACAGGAATCCGTCGGGGGCGTCGCCGTGACGTACGCCGCGGAGACCATCGGGGCGAGTCTCGCCGAGGCCGAGCGGGACCAGCTCTCGCGGTACCGGCGCCGGGTCGCCGTGGTGGATCTCGAATGATCCGCTACCGGCAGACCGTAGTAACTCACCGCGCACCGCTGCGAGTTGACCGCTATGGCAACACCACCAGCGAGCGGGATTGGACCAGGGCGACGAGTACGACCGTGCCCCGGGTCGAAGTCCTGCCGGACGTGTCCACCGAGGACACCGGGGATCGGCCCGTGGTGGTCACCGGGTGGCGCCTGATCACCCGCCGCGGGGTCGACGTGGACCTGATCCCGGGCGACCGGGTGACCGCCCTCGGCCGGCTGCTCGAAGTCGACGGCACGCCGATGCGCTACCCGCTCGGAGACCGCCACCACCACACCGAAGTACGGCTAAAGGCGGTGGACGGATGACGCGCTTCCGGAAGTTCAAGCCGAACAAGGGCGGAATCCGGAGCCTTATGAAGCTGCCCGAAGTCGGGACCGAACTCGACCGTATCGCGCGCCGTATCGCCGCCTCGGCGGGTAGTAACGGCGGCATCTTCAAGACCGACCAGGAGACCGGGCGACTCCGCTTCCGCAGCGCGGTTATGGGTAACTACGACTTCCCAAATGCGGGCGGGCGCGGGGGCTCGCGGCGGGATCTTCTCCGCGGGCTGGACGGCGCCGATGACTAGGCCCCTGGTCCTCATGCCCGATGCGGTCGCCGTGGTCACGGGATATCTGCGGCAGGCACTCGCCGAGATCGGCCGCCCGGTGCCCGTCGTCTCCCGAATTCCCTCGCCCCGACCGCCGGAGTTCGTCCGGGTCGAGCGGGTCGGGGGCACCAGGCCGACGCCGGTAACCGACCGCCCGAGGCTCGATATCCACGCATGGGCAGGTACCGAATCCGGGGCACACGATCTCGCCGCCCTGGTGCGCGCGCTGCTCGACTCGATCCCTGGCGTTCGGGACGAAGTCACGGTGTACCGGATTACCGAAGTCGGTGGGCTTGCGTGGCTTCCCGACGATGAATCCGGCAGCCCCCGTTACGCCCTGGCGGTCGAGATCCACATGCGGGGCCGCGTGCTCCCCGCACCGAACACACTCAAGGGGGATGAATGACGCTCAATGCCAATCAGGTACGCGTGGCCATTACCGGCGCCGCGTATGCCGCGCCGAAGGGGACCACGGCACCGACCGACGCAACAACCGCATGGCCGGCTGCGGCGGTCGATATCGGTTGGATTTCGGATGACGGAATCACCGAGTCCAACAGCGCCGATACGACCGAGATCAAGGCTTGGCAAGGCGGTGCGACGGTTCGAAAGGTCGTTTCCAGCTCGGAAATGACGTTCAAGTTTACGGCCATCGAGACGTCGAAGACGACTCTAGAGCTCTACCACCGGGGCTCGAAGGTAACCGGCACCAGCGGTAAGGCCGTCCTTTCCATTAAGGCACCGGGCCCCGATCGGCGCATGTTCGGATTCGATGTTGTCGACGGCGCTAGCCATATCCGCATCGTGATTCCGGATGGTGAGGTGACCGAGGTCGGCGACCTGGTTTACAAGGGGGATGAGGCCCTTGCCTACGAACTCACGATCACGGCCTATCCCGCCGCTGACGGCACCGTGGCAATCAAGTTTTCTGATGACCCGGCTTGGCTCAACGCCCCGGCTCCGTAGCCCCCTTTTCACCCTGGTGCAGGAATGTCCCTGCAAGATCGTGAGGTGCCTTTATGAGTGACGTTTTCAACCTTGACGTATGGGTGGCCGAGGCCAAGCGCGAGCCTTTCCGATTCGCCCTCGGCGGTACCACGTTCGTTCTTCCTGCGGCCGGTGATCTGGACAAGTCCATCCTTTCCAGCGTGAACACCGAGGCGCCGTCCGCTACCGATATCGTCGCGCTGCTGCGGGCCGGTCTTGCCGACCAGTGGCCCGAGTTCGACAAGCTGCCCGTACCGATTTCCGCGGTCGGTGAGCTTTTCCGGCGATGGCAGCATCACCAGGGCGTGACGCCGGGGGAATCCGAGCCCTCGCCGACTTCCTGACTGAGCACGGCGAGGCTGTCGAAGCCGACTTCCAGAGGTACTACCAGACCGATATCCGGGACCTGTTCCGGCCCGGCTCCGGGCTTACGTGGCGCCGCCTGCGGGCCCTTATAGCGGGGCTTCCGACGGATTCAGCCCTGGCCCGTTCTCTAGCCGGTCCTGACGCCGGGTGGACGCTTGAGACACAGCTACTCGCGGCGGTTCACGACCGGTTGTCCGAGGCAAATTGGCAGCGCGGAAACGCGGGTGCGAAGTCGCCGAGTAAGCGTCCGGATCCGATTCCGCGGCCGGGCGTCAAGGCAGCTGGTCGGATCGGCTCGACCAATCGAAGTCCGCGAGAAGTTGCAGCGTATCTTGCCCGATTCCAGCTGCCACCGGGGGGTGCCTGATGGCTGTTGAAGTCGGCATGGGCTATCTATCGATCGTCCCAGAGGTCGAGGGTTTTGCCAGAGAGCTACAACAACAGGTCACAGGCCCTTCCGAGGCGGCCGGACAGCAGGCGGGACAACGGGGCGGACAGGCCGCCGGCGAAGGCTTCACCAGCAAAATGGGGGGCTTTCTCAAGGGCTCACTTCTGACTATCGGCCTGGCCGCTGCCGCGGTATTGGCGAAGGGGTTTTCTGATGCCCTTGAGCAGACGAAAATCGACGGCAAGATTCAGGCCAGCCTGGGCACCACACCGGAGACGGCCGCCCGATACGGCAAGGCCGCCGGACAGCTTTACGCGCAGGGCGTCACTGACAATGTGGAGGAAGCGGCACAGGCCCTTTCCGGGGTTATGCGCGCCGGTATCCTCCCGCCGGACGCAACGAACAAGCAGATCGAATCGATCACGGGCCGTGTCACCGATCTGTCGAAAACCTTTGAGCTGGATCTGGGGCAGACTTCAAATGCTGTCGGACAGATGCTCAAAAATGGCCTGGCCAAGGACGGCACCGAGGCGCTAGACATTCTCACCAAGGGAATGCAGCAGATGGGCCCGCGTGCTGACGACATGGCCGACACCATGAATGAGTACAGCACGAAGTTCCGTGATCTCGGGCTTTCCGCGGCGGACGCGATGGGGCTTATGTCCCAGGGAATGGCGGCCGGTGCGAGAGATACGGATGTCGTTGCCGATGCATTGAAGGAATTTCAGATCCGGGCGACCGACGGGTCTAAGGCGAGTACCGAGGCATACGAGGCCATCGGCCTTAATGCCGAGGCGATGACGAAAAAGGTCGCTGAGGGTGGTCCTGCGGCGCGCGAGGGATTACAGCAAGTCCTGGACGGGCTGAAAGCAGTAAAGGACCCGGCTGACCGCTCGGCGGCTGCTGTCGGACTTTTCGGAACTAAGGCCGAGGACCTTGGGAAGGCCTTGTGGGCGCTCGACCCGAAAACCGCAGTAGCGGCCCTTGGGGATACTGCGGGAGCCGCCGAAGAAATGGGCACCGCGCTGCACGACAACGCGGGAAGCCGGGTCGAGCAATTCAAGCGCGGACTTGAAGTCGGCCTGACGAACTTCATGGGTGACCACGTTATCCCGCTATTCGAGCGGGCCGGTAGCGTCGTCTCTCAGGCATTCGGTCCTGCGCTGGACTACGGGCGCCGGCTGGCCGCCGATTTTTTCGGCGTGTTCTCCGGCCCCGGCCCTACTGCTGTCGGAACTTTCGGTCAGACCGTGGTCGGCCTCGGGAGCAATCTCCGAAATGACCTGATGCCCGGCGTGCAGGGAATTGTCTCGCTTGCGCAGACGACCCTGCTTCCAGCTTTTCAGAGTCTCGGGCAGGTCGTATCCGGCGAGCTGCTGCCCGCTCTGATGACTGTCTATTCAGCGGTGGCCTCGGCGGTCGTTCCGATCCTTTCGGGGCTAGGTCAGATCCTGCTGGGGACTGTATGGCCCGCCGCAATGCGGGTCTACACGGCGATAGCCGAGAATTTGCAGCCGATCTTTTCGGCCGTCTCCGACTTCATGCGTGATCGGGTCGCGCCCGCCGCCGAGCTGATAGGCGGGAAGTTTTTGAATCTGGTCGAAAAGGCGCAGCCCGTCATATCGGTTGTCTCGTCCGTTCTGTCCTGGTTCGGACGGCTGGCGGCCGACATTCTCGGCACCACGATACCGGTGATCGTCCGGCTTGCCGGGCCGGTCTTCTCGAACTTCGTTTCCGGAATCGGGCTGGCGATCGACTGGATCGCTAAAGGGGTCGGTTTTGTGGGCAAACTGGCCATGGCTTTTCGTGATGCCGGAAAGCCGGTGGCGGACTTTTCGGCGGCGGCGGTAGAAAAGTTGGGCGAGTTTATCGGCTGGCTCGGCGGGCTCGGCGTGCGGGCAATGAATGCCGTGGGAAATTTCCGGACTCTGCTTGTCGAAAAAGGCAAGGACTTGGCGCGCGGAATCCTGGACGGAATCCAGTCGATGGGCTCCTGGCTTGCTGACAAGCTTTCCAGCTGGGCGAAATCCGTGATTCCGGGCCCGATTGCGGACGCGCTGGGCATCAAATCGCCGAGCCGAGTCCTGGCTGATCGGGTCGGTCGCTGGATCCCGCCCGGGATCGTGCAGGGCATCGACCAGGCCGAGCCGGATCTCATGGCCCGGCTCCGGGCTCTGGTGACCATCCCGCCCGTGCGGGTGCCGGCTCCGGTGGTCGCCCCTGCGGCTGGTGCGGGTTCCGGTGTGCCGCCGCAGATCACCGTGAACGCCCGCACCGATGCGTCTGCGTATGAGATCGGCCGTCAGGTGGCGTGGCAGATGCGAATGGGGGTGGCATAGGTGGTGCAGTCCTACTCCGGGCAGGCGTGGACGATGGAACTTGGGGGGCTGCTGCTCGGCGGGGACGGGTCGATCGTGCTGCACGAACCGACCGGGATCCTGGCGAGCACTGACACCCGGACCGTTCGATCAACTCGCATCGGGCGCCCGGGGGTTGTTCTTGGAGACGACGTTCCGGGCGCCCGGATCATTCACCTGTCCATGACCGTCCTGGACAACCCGGAGACGCTGGCGGAGCTGCTGGCCGTGCTGCGGCGCGGAGCCGATCGGGTGTTGCGGTTCTCAGTCCCGGGGGTTGCCGGCGGGGCCGGTCGCGTCGCCGTACGGGTGGGAGAGTGGGCGGCACCGCTCGACGCCGTGTACACCGCGGGAGCCGTTCGGGTCGAGGTCGAGCTGATCGCTGCGGATCCGTTCCTGTACTCCGACGCGGAGTTCACGGGGCAGGTGGTCCCGGCGGTCCCGCGCGGCGCCGCCCGGATCTGGCCCGTTCGCTTCCCGTTCTCGTTTGCGAAGGCGGGCGCCAGGGCGACGGTCGCGGACCCGGTGATCACGGTTGGCGGGAGCGCCGAGACGTGGCCGGTCATCACCTTGAGGGGCCCGCTGTCGGCCCCGGTGATCACCAACCGGGCGGTGCCGGGGGAGCGGTTGCGGGTGCAGCTCGACGTGCCCGCATCCGAAGCCCTGGTGATCGACACCGGGGCCCGAACGGTGCAACTCAACGGGGCCGACCGGTACGCGCTCAGCTCCGACTCGGTGTGGTTCCCGCTCCGGCCGGGGGCGAACCGATGGGAGCTGGACGACCTGATGGGCGGTCGTGACCGAGTCGCGGATCTGCGCTGGCGGTCCGCATGGATATAGGGGGGACACAGATATGGGAATCCGAGCACCGCTGTTCAGTCCGCGGGGCGAGTACGACGCATCCGACTTCAGGGCGGCTACGTCCGATCTGCGCGGGGTTAACGTCGGGGTGATGCCGGGACCGACCGGCACCGGCTTCAAGGTCACTGCGGTTGCGGGGAGTTCGGCGCGCGTGTCCATCGCCGCCGGCCGGGCGTGGGTGCCGCTCACCCGGGCAGGCGTCCGCGACACCCGGCATTCGGCCCTGGTGGAGCTGCCCTCGCCGGGCGTCACGATCAATCTGGGTCCGTCGTCGCCGACCGCCGACCGCTTCGACTTGATCGTTGCCCGGGTCGCCGAGGACACCGACACCACGCCCTACAGCGAGGTGCCGTTGTCGAACTACGTGCCTGGGAACATGTCGCCCGGCTGGGCGGTCGACGTGGTGCGGGGGGTCGATGGGGCGCCCTCGCCGGGCGTGCCCTATGAGTCGTATCTGATCCTCGCCCGGGTGCGTGTGCGGCGGAACTCAACCACGTTGGTGGAAGCGGACATTGAGGATCTGCGGTACGCGACGACGGGTCAGGGTGACCCGACAGTCCTGGCGCCGATCCGTACGGCACCGGGGCAGAGCCTCGCGGCGGCAGCCGGCAACCAGTCCCGGGGCGGGCTGATCTATGCGACCGATGAGGACCGGCTGTACCTCAAGACGGCAACCGATGCGCGGCCGTTGGCGAATAGGCCGCAGTACTGGCCGTGGGTCACCGGGAAGGGCGCAACGGGGTGGTGGGCTGCTGATGTTCCGGGAGGCGGCACTGGCCGGGTTCTGTGGTTCGACGGTCCGGCAGTTCCCTATGACCGGATTGCGATTGTCAGCTACCAGATGCGCTACACCGTGCCTGCGGGGCGCGAGGGCTGGACATCCTGTTGGGTTTCCTCTGCGGGTGCGTTCGGGTTCGAGAGTATCCGCTCGTATACAAATGTTGGCGGTCAGCATACCGGCACCGCACAGCTGATCATTTCGAAGAATGCCCCGCTCAGCGTCTATCTCTACCTGTATGGGCAACTGGGATTCTGTCAATTCGACGATTGGCAGTCCGGCGCTCAGATGACCGCGATTCCGGCCGAGTAGGAGGGGCGTGAATCCGCAGTACCGAATATTCGTTGTCGAATTCATGTCGGGCCAGATCTGGGGTGAACTCCCGGCGTCCGACCTGTCGTTTACGCGGCCTCTGAGCGGGGCCGGCTCCGCTACCGTCGAGCTGCCGCTCTCCAGCCCCGTGCCCTGGCAGGCGCTCCAGCCGTGGCGTGTGCTGATCTACATCCAGCGCGGGCAGCAAGTCCTATGGGGCGGGCCCCTGTTGGGCTTCTCGGGCGACCTGGAGGCCGAGACTGTCACGCTCTCCGCGGTGGGCCTGTGGGCCTACTACCGGCGGCGGCAGATCACCGCAACATCGACGTTCGTACAACAGGACCAAGGGACGATTGCCCGCCGGCTGATCGAGGATTTCGCCGACGGTACCGGCCGAATTCCGTGGAACACCGGCCCGCGCTGCCTGTCCTGGGACAGCTCCGAAGTGACGGGCATTCGGCGGGACCGCACGTACTACGCCCATGAACGCAAGTTCGTCGGGCAGGCAGTCGAGGATCTGACCGGGGTAATCAGCGGTTTTTCCTTCCGGATTGATCACGGATGGCTCGGCAGCGTGCTGACCAGCACTATCCGGTTTCTACCGGCAGCCGGCGAACCCACGGATGTGGTGCTCGACCACGGGTCTAACTGCGATGTCCCGGCGTTCACGGTCGACGGCACCGGTATGGCGACCGAGGCCGCGGTGACCGGCGCGGGCGACGGCGAAGACCAGATGGCTGCCTGGTGGTACAACCTGCCGTTGGAAACCGATCCGAGCCGTAGGATCCCGCGGCTCTCGGCAGTGGAATCCCACCAGGACGTGACCGCGGCAGCCACGCTCACCGAGTATGCGCGGCAGATGATCGCCGCGGGCTCCATGCCCGTCACAATCCCGTCCGTGCGGCTGTACGCCGGGGGATCCCCGGGGCCGGGAGACGTACAGGTGGGGCACCAGGTCCGTGTGCGGGTCCGGGCCGCCGGTCGTCTGCTGGTCGACGGGCTGTATGTGATCACAGAGATAGCGGTCAAGGTCTCCGACTCCGGGGAGGAGTCGGTACTGGCCTTGGTGCCCGTGGGGGTATTTGGCGATGTCGGCAGTGCCGCAAGTCCCTAGCCTGATAAGAGAGTTCGCCGAGATTCGGCGGCGGCTCGCTGTGCTGGAGAGAACCCCCCGAGCGGGTGCCCGCGACGAGCCGTTGCCCATGACCCCGTACGAGGGGTGGCCGGGCGGCACGGCCTTCAGGGCGATAGCACAGGTCGGCATCGGCGGCCTGAACCGCCCCGTGATCCGGCTGGACTTCCGGGCCAGCGTCTCGGGCTCCGGCTTCATTGAGTGCCGCCTGTTCGACGTGGACTCGGGACGCGCAACCAGTGCGGTCGTCGCCCTCGGCGCCGGGGCGAACCAGTGGATCAGATGCGAATGGCTGCACACGCTCGACCCGCCGCACACCCGATCCGGGACGTGGCGTCGCGTGCTGCTACAGGCCCGGCAGTCGGTCGGCACGCCCGCCCTGGCGGTCGGACTCGGCCTCGCCTCGGGAGTGTCGACCACCACCGCCCCCACAGCAACAACCGCCGGGGCCTGGTCGACCGTGACCGCCCCGGCCGGCTACTAAGAAAGGGGGACACATGCCTGACGGACACGCGTTCGACATGTCCATCATCCTGCCGGATACCGACGTGCGTGCGGTCGTGGCCTACGTGACAGGCCGGGATCCCGGTCCGCCGGACACTGCCGCGGTGACCCGGGCCGGAGAGGAGGTGACCCGCGCCGCCGAGGCAGCCGTGACCGCTTTACTTCGCCGATGCGTCGACTACCGCCCGCTCGGCGCGGTGGTCACGGTGCGACGAGAGGAGGTGGACCCTAATGCCCACACCCCGCTCATCGGACCGGCCGACCCCGCCTGATCAGCTCGGCGTGGTCAGCATCGGCGCCCGGGAGATCTACGACGAGGTGATCGGACTCCGTTCCGAGGTCCGGTCGATCGGCCAGCAGGCCGAGGGCGTACGCGACGAACTTGACGACCACGAAGCCCGGTTGCGGGCTCTCGAAGCGTGGAAGTACGCGCTTCCCGTTGCCGCACTGACCGGCATAGGCGGCGCCGTGGTCGCCGTGGTGCAGGCAGTCGCCAAGTAGGCGGCAGCACAACCAAATTCAGCACTTCCGAGCCCCGTCCGGGCCGAACCGGGCGGGGCTTTTTCATGCCCAAAACAGGGGGAAAACAAGTGGCACGCATGCCCGGCGCCGAGTGGCGCCCGATCCCGAAGAACTACACCAGCGGCGGACAGGAAGCAGTCGACGGTGTGGTGATCCACATCATGGACGGCTCGCTGTCCGGCTCGGACAGCTGGTTCCGCAACCCATCGGCGAAGGCATCTTCGCACTTCGGTACCGGCCGAGACGGTCAGCTCTGGCAGTGGGTCGATACCCGCGACCGGGCGTGGGCTCAGGCCGACGGAAACCGACGCTGGCTCAGCATTGAGAACGAAGGCAAGGGCGGCAACTCGCTGACCGATGCGCAGATCAACCGCTGTGCTGCGGTGCTCGTATGGGCCCACCAGGTTCACGGCGTCCCGATCCAGCTCACTGCCAGCACTGGCGGGCGCGGCCTCGGATGGCACGGCATGGGCGGCGCGGCGTGGGGCGGGCACGACCAGTGTCCCGGCGCGAAGATCCTTGCCCAGCTTCCCGAGATCGTCCGCCGTGCGCAGACCCTCGCCGGCTCCGGCGGGTCGACCGGCGGCGGGTACGCCCCGTTCCCGGGCACCGACTTCTTCAAGCGCTCCCCGCGTTCCGCCCTGATCACCGCCATGGGCCGCCGCCTGGTGGCCGAGGGCTGCTCTGCCTACACCGAGGGCCCGGGGCCGCAGTGGACCGAGGCAGACCGGAGGTCGTACGCGCTCTGGCAGCGCAAGCGGGGGTTCGTCGGCGCGGACGCCGATGGCTGGCCCGGCCGGACCACGTGGGACGCGCTCCGCGTGCCCGCCGCCTGATCACGCAGCGTCACAGCCTGGTGTCCGGCATGCCCGGATATCGCCCAACTGTGCAGCTGCTCATTTCTTCTACGCACAGTAACCCAACAGGAGGAACCAGCCTTGCAGTTCATCACCACCCACCCGGCCCGTATCTACGCGGTGTTCGTCGCTGCGCTCGCCCTGGTCGCCCACTACATCCCGTCACTGCCGTCCGCTCTGGTGCTCGCCCTGGCGGCGGCCGTCCTGGGTACCGGCGAGGCGGTGCAGCGCGCCGAGAACGACAAGACCGCCGCAGCGCTCGCCGAGCCGGCTCCGGCCGAGACCGTCGACCAGGCCGACCCGTTTGAGGCCGAGTGACCTTCCGCCACGTTGCGTTGATCGGCAGGGCCCGGAGCGGCAAGGACAGTATCGGGGCCCGGCTCGGCACGAAGTACGCGTTCGCCCGGGTCGCCCTTGCCGACCCGCTCAGATCTGCTGCTCTGGACCTTGACCCGATCGTGGGCGCCGAGCCGACCAGCTACGGCACGCTCCCAGTCCGGCTGTCCGATCTGGTCGGCCGGTATGGGTGGGAGCGCAGTAAGTCGGAGTTCGCCGAAGTCCGCCGCACTTTGCAGCGGCTCGGCGAGGCCGTGCGCGAGCACGATCCGGACTACTGGCTCCGGCTCGCACTCGAACGGGTCGACGTGGCGGAGACGTGGGGAATCCCGGTGGTCGTCACCGATGTGCGTCACGTGAACGAGCTGGACGCGCTCCGCTCCCGCGGCGCCCTGGTGGTCCGGGTCGTCCGTCCCGGCGTCAACCAGCTCGCCGGCCCCGAGGGCCAGCACGTCACCGAGACCGCCCTAGACCAGGTCGAGGCGGACGTGACGATCACCAACGCGGGCACGCTCGCCGATCTCCACCGGCTTGCCGACTCTCTCGCTGTCCGGCGGGACTGAACAGCGGTGGTGATGGGTGACGTTGGAGACGCAAAATCTAGTTTCTTCTACACACACGGGTGTCTAGATAAAACAGAAATCACCCCTTCGAACGTCACCCATCACCACCCTCAACCCCGAGGGGGAACCATGGCCGGACGAATCCGGACCATCCAGCGCGGCGGGTCACGGTGGTACGTCGACCCTGCCACCGCCGTCAAGTACCCGGGAGTCACATCGGTAATTGCGATGCTCCCGAAGCCTTTTTTGGTCTTCTGGGCGGCCCGCATGGCTGCCGAGACCGCAGTAATGAGCCTCGCCGCGGTGGCGAGCATTGCCGAGCGGGACGAAGCGGGCGCAATTGACTACGTCCGACACGCCCACCTTCGGTACACCAAGATTCGGGCCAAGCTCGGCAGCGATGCGCACGACCTTTTCGAGCGCATGGCCCGCGGTGAGTACGTAGACCGGGTGCACCCCGATCTGGAGCCGTACAAGGTCGGATTCGCTGCATTCCTGGAAGCGGTTAATCCCGAGCTGGTGCGCGCCGAAGATATCGCGTGGTCGAGCACCCATGAGTACGCGGGCTCTTTTGACGCGATTCTCCGGGTGTGGCTCGACGCCGAGGGAAAGCCGACCCCGGACCGCTCGGGAACTCCGCATCTGCTGATTGTCGACTGGAAGACCAGCAAGAGCGCTTACCCGGACGTGGCGTTGCAGATGGCTGCATACTCGCACGCCGATCTCATCATCTCGCCGGACGGCACTTCCGAGCCTATGCCGGAGTTCGACGGCGCGGCCGTTCTCCACATCACCGGGGAAGACTGGCAGTTCAAGCCGGTTCGCGCCGATGACGAGGTGTTCGCCGTATTCCTCACGCTCCGCAAGGTTTTCGTGTGGGACCGCGAGACCAGTAAGACCGTGCTCGGCCGGGCTATTGCCAAGTCGGCTCGCCGGCTGGTGACCGGGACCGAGCGGCGCGCACGCTGACCGCATAACCGAAGAATCGTTTCCGCAGGGGCGGGCTCAACCGAGCCGCGCCCCTTTTTCATGCCCAAAATCAGGGGGATTCCAGTATGGCCATGCGCATTTTCGAGACCGACCCCGCTGCGAAGCCTAAGGCGACTTTCTCGGATGACACCGTGGGACGCTTCCATTCCGGCAAGCAGGTCGACAATCTGCCCGTTGCGCTTTCCGAGTGGCGGGTTTCGACCGGTGACCCAGAGGTGGCTGCGGCAATTGCCCAGCTTCTCGGCGGAACCCCGGAGGAGACCGACACCGACAAGGAGAACTTTATCGTTGTCGACACCGCGACCAATAAGGTCAAGGTGATCATCGACGGCGCCTCGGCGATTTCCTCCGATCTCAAGCTGTGGAACGGTAGCGCGCTTATCCACCACTGCGACGGAATCGAGTTCCTGTCGCCGGAGGAGGACAAGGGTAAGCCGTGCCGGTGCCCGGAGCTGATGGAGGACCGTAAGGCGGCGCACAAGGCTAAGCGCGGTCCCGGCCCGTCCATTTCCGTGACGTTCCGTCTGGCGGATGGCCCGGATCTCGGGCTTTTCCGCTTCCAGACCGGTTCGTGGACCCTCGCGCAGGTTCTTCACGAGGTCGAAAACGCTCTGGACAAGATCGGCGGCGAGGCTCTGTGCTCGCTGGAAATCGAGCTGGTCGAGTACACCACCAAGCGCGGCCGAGACGTCTCGTACGTCAAGCCGGTAATCCGGGTTCTCAAGTCCTGGAACGACGCGATTGCCGATCCGAAGCACTAGCCGGCCGGGGCCCCGGGGGTAATTCCTCGGGGCCCCCTGGGGGGATTCAATGCCAATTCTGGAGCTGTGCGCCGGGGTCGGTGGCCTCGGCGTGGTGGCCGAGCACATCACGGCTGACCAGGTGCGATACGTCGCCGAGACCGACCCGGGCGCGTCCGCGGTGCTCGCCGAGCGGTACCCCGACGCGCCGAACCTCGGCGATATCACCGAAATCGACTGGGCCTCGCTGGTGGGCGAGGTTGACATTATCACTTCCGGTTTCCCGTGCCAGGGAATCAGCAATGCCGGACACCGAAAGGGGCTGGACGATGAGCGGTCGGGACTCTGGTACACGGTCCTTGAAGCGATTCGCGTTCTACGACCCCGAATCGTCTTCCTGGAAAACGTTTCGGCGATTGCCCGCCGTGGGCTCCCGGAAGTCCTCGCCGGGCTTTCCGAGATCGGGTATGACGCTCGATGGAGTTGCCTTCGAGCGTCAGATATCGGAGCCGCACACCACCGGGATAGGTGGTTTTGTATCGCGGTTCCTCAAAACGCCGACGGCGAATCTTGGGATAAATGGCGGGGCTCAACACCCCGACAAGCGGAAGGGTCGTGCCGCTCCCATTTCTGCGGGGGGGGGGGGGGGGCAGTTATGCCCATAAACCAACAAGCCCCACCGGCCCCCCGTACCGTTAGTAATTTTGTTTAATAATCCC
>NZ_JBIVRD010000014.1:27813-167307 GCF_044755565.1 Kitasatospora sp. NPDC092286
GGGGTCCTGGGTCACAGGTCCGATTATCACCCGGTGTCGCGGGAACGCGGAGGGGGGGGGGGGCCCCCCCCCGGGGGCCCCGCAACCCGCAGCCGCCGGGGGCCAGGGCAGGAGGGGACCCGGCCCCGCCCCGGGCGGCGGGGCGGGGGCGGCGCCCGCCGGTCTGCCGCTTCTCGCACTCAGCCCCACGGAGCCACGCTCGCTGACGAAGTTTGCTTTCTACTGCCCTACTCCGACCGCCTCAGACGGGACGGGCGGACCGGGGAACTCCCCGAAGAGAACCGGCGGGATGAACCTTCGGACACTCGTAATTCACCTGCCGCATGGTGGGGCGCATACCACCCCGTGATCCGGCGGTGGGAAAACCTGTTCGGCCACCCTGCCCCCGCGCCTACCGAAAAGGGCCCGCGAGGCGGCATCCGGGTGACCGCTGCATTCGCCGAATGGCTCATGGGCTTTGTCCCGGGGTGGGTCACCGGAGTTCCCGGGCTCACCCGTGGCCAGCAACTCAAGGCCGTGGGCAACGCCGTGCAGCCGCAACAGGCTTACGAGGCATTCACATATCTACTTGATTACCAGGGGGACGAAGACCATGGGTAAGCGCGGAATTATTGTCGACTACGCCGGCGAGGAACTGCACCGGGGCGACCTGGTGGTGTACGGCGCCCGCCAGGGTAACCGTGTGAGGCTCGCTGACGCCGTGGTGGAGAAGGTCACCACGAAGCTTGTTGACGGCCGTCTGCGGCCCATGCTGCTGGTCAAGCCGACCGGCACCGAGAGCGGTTTCACTCGTCGTAAGAGCCTTCGCCGAGAGTGGATTTCCAGCGAGCATGTGCGGCTTGTCCTGCCGGACGTGGCGGACCTGTACGCGGACGACGAAGACAACGACTGACACGACACGGAAGGGGTCGGGGGCAACGCGCCCTCGGCCCCTTTTTGCATTTTAGGGGGATTCCATGATTGTGATCACAACGGAGCCTTTCGGCTTCTTCCTGGTCGCCGCCCTGGCCGGAGTCATCTTCTGTGCCCTGGCGCTGGCCGTAATCGTCATCTGGGGAATCGGTGGCGACGATGAGTAACCCAAACAAGGCGCGCGGGACCGCGTGGGAGAGCGCCGTTCGGGACTTCCTTAACCGCTCCCTCGGCCTGGTCGACCCCGCGGGCAAGCTTCTCGACCCGATGAACGGCGAGAACATCCGCCGAGCCGCACAGGAAGGCGCCCGGGACGTAGGCGATATCCACGCGGCCCCGTTCATTATCGAATGTAAGGATGTGAAGTCCTCGGCGGTCCCGACGTGGATTCGGCAGGGGCTTACCGAGGCGGACAACGCCGGATTCCCCCTCTCCGCCGTGGTGCACAAGCGCCGGAACTCCGGCACGGGGACGGCTCGCGTTCACTTCTCCGTGAGCACGTGGACGGCGATCCGGGATTCCCTCGGCATGCCCGTCGATGACGCCGTGTGCCTGTACGGCGCCGAGTACACCGCGCGCGGAATCGACACCGCTCGGTGGTACGTGACTATCAGCCTCGCGGATTTCGCCTATCTGCTGAGCGACATTCGGGGGGCGCATCGTGCTGTTCACTGATCTGCTCGGCCGGTTCGCCGGGGTCTCAGAGCACCAGGACGGCGGGTACACCGCTGTGTGTCCCGCACACTCCGACTCTCGGCCGAGCCTGCGAATCTGGCGGGGCGACAACGGGAAGATCCGCATCACGTGCCGCGCCGGCTGCGACACCGAAGACGTGATCCGCTCCGTCCGCCTCTCCTGGTCGGACCTGTTCGACTCGACCGGCCCCGGCGCCACGGTCACCAGTGTGCGCCCCGAGCTGGTCGTCGTGCAGCACGTCGCCGCCCTCGCCGCGTACGTCGACCGGACCCGCGCCGCCCTGGTTGACCAGGCCGACGACGCGCACGCGGGCCGGGTCGCCCTCGGGTACCTCCGGGCCCGCTTCGGAATCGACCCGGAGACGGCCGCGGATCTCCAGCTCGGTGCCGACGACGGTCACCAGGGTGGTACCTTCCCGTACCTCTCCCGCGGGTACCGGGCGTATCCCCGGCTGGTGGTGCCGCTGCTCGATTGGGACGGCAGACCCCGAGGACTACAGGGCCGGGACCTGTCCGGCGACTGCCCCGCCCGGTGGGTGTCGTTGAAGAACCCGAGGGGCCACAGGTGGACCCCGTACGGCGTGATGCGCGGGCAGGGCGGGTACGGCACGTGGCTGCTCTGCGAGGGGCCGAGCGACGCTCTCACGGCCTGCGCGGTCGGGTACGACTCGGTAGCAATCCGGGGCGCCTCGCTGTCCCACAGTCCCGAGCTGGTCGCCGAGCTTGCCGAGGGCCTGCGCGGTTCGCTGGTGATCCTCTGCGGCGACCAGGACCAGGCCGGCGAGGGCAACATCCGGCGTCTGTCGGACGGTCTCTCGGCACACGGGGTCACGGTCCTGGTGCTCGAAATCCCGCAAGGCGTAGGCGACTTGACCGAGTGGCGCGAGTCGGACCCGCCCGGGTTCGCCGCCGAGCTTCACCGCGCGGTCGCCACTGCTCGGGCCCTGCCTCGGGTCGAGCCCGCCGAACTCCGCTCCGCGGTCGCCGAGTTGGCTCCGGCTGGTGGTCTGACCGAGCGGGACGAAGCCGACGCCGTGAGCATCCTCGCCGAGCTGGTCGCCGAGTACGGCGAGTCCGACGCGATGAATGCTGCGGCCCTCGCTGCCTGGTCGAAGGGGCGCATCCGGTACGCGCCCGGAATCGGCTTTCTCACGTGGGACGGGCGGGTGTGGCTCCGCAGTGACGTTCGGGTCCGCCAGGAAATCCACCGCATGGGCGCCGCCCTGGTTCTCTCGGGCGATCAAAAGTCGGCGAAGGGCTTCACCATGACTTCGCGCATTGACGCCCTGATGACCGAGCTAAAGTCCATCCCGGGCATCTACGCGAGCGCCGATGAATTCGACTCGCGGCCCGATCTGCTCGCGTTCCGAAACGGAGTGGTGGAGCTTCGTACCGGTGAACTCCGACCACACGACCAGGCCGACCTACTGACCTACTGCCTGGATATCGACTACGTCCCCGAGGCCGAGTGCCCTCGCTGGGAAAGGTTCCTCGCCGAGGTGTTCCCGGACTCTCCGGACATGCCCACGTACCTTCGCCGCGTGATCGGATACGGGATCACCGGGCACACCCGGGAACAGATTTTCATGGTGGTGGGGTAAGGGTGCAAACGGTAAGTCGGTGTTCCTTGACGGCTTGACCGAGGTATTCCGCGCCATCACTAAGACCACGGCGTTTTCCACTTTCGAGGAACGGAAGGGAGGGGGTATCCCCAACGACCTGGCAGCGCTAAGGGCGGCACGCCTGGTCATGGCATCCGAGGGCGAGGCAGGCAAGCCGATGAGTGAAGCGATCATTAAGCGCTCGACCGGTGGCGACCTGATACAGGCGCGCTTCCTGCACCGCGAGTTCTTTGAGTTCCGGCCCGCCTTCCTGCTGCTGTTGGCGACCAACCACCGGCCCAAATTCAAGTCGCAGGATGAGGGCCTTTGGCGGCGAGTTCGGATGGTTCCTTTCGTCAGGTACTTCGCCCCGGGCGAGCGGGATTACGACCTTCCCCGAAAGCTCGCCGGCGAACGCGAGGGGATTGCAGTGTGGGCCGTTCGCGGAGCGCGCGAGTGGTACCGCGAGGGCCTGCAAGACCCGCAGGTCATCACGGGTGCAAGCCGGGAGTACCGCGAGACGTCTGACAGCCTCGCGGGCTTCCTGCCGGGCATTCTGGAGACCGCCGACGACTCCCACCAGGTTAACGGCAGCGAGGCATTCACGACCTATCTCGAATGGTGCGAGGCCGAGAACCTGCCCGCTCGGGAACGGTGGACCAGAAGGGCGTTCTATGACGCGCTAGAGGAACGAGGGGTGAGCCGAAAGAAGACTAAGAAGGGCATTGCGTTGGTCGGGCTCCGCCTCGCCGACCAGAGCCCCGACGCGAAGGGGCCAGGCATTTTCGCCGACTGAATCCGGGTCGTCTGCCTGCGGGCGGGCGGCCCGCTTTCGGCGGTTATGAAGACCTTTCGGCATGAGGTAGCCGGCGAACCGGTAACGGTCCGGGTGCCAGAGACGACAGAAGACCTGCGCGAGTTCTGGGAGTGGCTTTACCGGGTCCGGCACGCAGGCCCTATCGCGGTGGACACCGAGACGACCGGACTCAACATCTTCTCGCCCGGCTACCGGATTCGCACCGTGCAATTCGGCGACGCCCGCGACGCTTGGGTGATCCTGTGGGAGCGAGGCGGGTACTTCGAGTCCTACGCCCGGGATGCTCTGCGGCGAATCCCGGAAATGCTGATCCATAACGCCCCGTTCGACTGGCTGGTCTTGGATCGGCACGCGGGAATCCCGCTCGAAGAACTCGCGCCGAACACCACGGACACCCGGCTACTTGCCGCGCTTATCGACCCGAGGCAGCCCCAGGAAGGCGGCATAGGCGTTGGCCTGAAACCCCTTTCGGCATATTGGGTCGACCCCTCGGCGCCGGACACTCAGGCAGGGCTTACAGCGGTTTTCCGCTCGCACGGTTTGACCAAAGAGACCGGGTGGGCCGGGATTCCGCTCGAAGACCCGACGTACCTCCTGTACGCCGGACTAGACGTGATCCTGACGGCCCGTCTAGAGCCCGTCCTACGGCGCGAACATGCTCGGCTCGAAGTCCGGCCGGCTCTGGTGCCCTACGAGCACGAGATAGCCCGTATCTGCGCCGTGATGCAGCGAACCGGGCTGGTGCTGGACACCGAGTACACCACGGCCCTTGATGCCCAACTCGGCGAGGATGCACAGCACTTCGCGGCGGCAGCTCGGCGGTACGGCGTCGACAACGTGAACTCGACCGCGCAACTGTCGGCCGCCCTGGTCGGCATGGGCGAGCTGCTGACCGAGCGGACCGACTCCGGGCAACTCCGGGTCGACAAGAGCGTGTTGCACGCGCTTGCCGATCTCTCGTTGCAGGGCGAGCCGCTGGGCACCAGGACCCCGAACCCGCTCGCCGCCGCGGTGCTCAAGTCCAAGCGGGCGGGCAAGTGGCGCTCGGCGTATACGTCGACGTTCCTTGAGACCGTCGACCAGCTCGGGCGCGTCCACCCGTTCATCAACTCCCTGCAAGCCCGAACCGGCCGAATGAGCATCACGCGGCCCGCTCTCCAGACGCTCCCGAGTTCGGACCAGATGATCCGGCGTGCGCTGCTGGCGGACGAAGGGCACGTAGTCATCTCCTGTGACTTCAAGGCCGTTGAACTCCGCGTACTCGCCGCCCTGGCGGACGTGCGCAGGATGAAAGAAGCGATTAGGGACGGCCGAGACCTACACGACTTCACAGCGTCAATCCTTTTCGGCGAGGGCTTCACTCCGAAGCAGCGCAAGCTAAGCAAGAGCACCGGACTAGGAAAGGTCTACGGGGGCGGCGCGGCGACGATTGCGCGTCAGTCTGGCGTGCCTGTGGAGGACGTGCAGCGCGCTATCCGGGCGTATGACCGCCTGTACCCCGAGATTAAGCGCGCGGCCCGCAGGTGGCAGCGTGAGGCTTTCGAGACCGGAATGGTGTCTATCTCGGTCACGGGTCGCCGGCTGCCGCTCGACCGGGACCGTACGTACGCCGTAACAAACTACATGTGTCAAAGCGCGGCGAGGGACGTTCTTGGGCAGAGCCTAATCAATATCGAGGAAGCCGGATTGCTCGATATGTTGCGCCTTCCTATCCATGATGAATGCCTCTTGTCGGCTCCGGCCGGCGAGGCACAGGAGGTAGCCCGAGAGATCGAGCGGTGCATGACGTGGCCCCTGTTCGGCGTGCCGATCGAGGGCGAGGCGGAGATAGGCGGGCGGTCGTGGGGGTCGCTTTACGGCTCCGATTACTGATCTGTCAAGCGAATTCAATGCACACTCGCCGAGGCTTCGCAAGCCCCAACCTGACACCCGAGAGAATCAAAGGTTGTGCCCTGTTTGATAACGGTCTGCTTACTTCGGTGGCCGTTTCGGGGCTCTGGGCTGCCCAATCGTCACACGCCGTGAGATTTCAGATAACGAGTTGGCCGAGAGTCACGAAAGATAACGCTCATGGTGACAATCCCGAGGTTCTGTCCCGGTATGTGAGTAGCTTGCCCCGCTTTATGTGCATTGGCCGTGCGGAATTCGAAACCTAAGTTCGAATGCATCGCAGCGACCGAGTGAATGCAAACGCCCCGTCCTGCTAACCCGGGACGGGGCATTTCTATGCCCGTTTCCAAAGCAATCCAAAGCCGACAAGGGGTGAGGTCTGCCCTTTTTCAGCCCCGGCCCGGGATATCGTCCCCCTCTTCCAAGGGGGAGCCAACCCGAGGAACCGGAGCCCCCAATGATCGAGCTGTCTGCCGAGACCCTTGCCGCCGCGAAGAACAACGACATATCCGCGGTCGCCGCCGTGGTCGCCGCAACCGAAGACCTGGTGATGAGTCGAGCCCGACGGGTTGCGGGTAGCGACGTGGCGTCCGTGGACGACTACGCACAAGCCGGACGGATGGCAGTCTGGGAGGGAATCAAGCGGTTCGAGGGTGAGACCCTGGCCGAATTCGTGACGTTCATCGGCCGCTCGATCTTCGGCGCCATGGTGGATGCCCGCCGCGAAGAAATGATGCGCGGAGTAAGCCCGCATGCCGCGAAGGTCTTCGGCGAGGCCTTGGCGCAGGCAGCCGGCGACCCGTACGAGGCCGAGCAGATTGCCACGTCCGAGGCAATGGGCAAGGATCGTCTTTCCCCCGAACTCGCTTTCGCTGCTCGCCTGTCCTGGGCGGGTATGGATTCGCTGGACCGGCCGTTTAATGTTGATATCACCGGCGAATCGGTCAGCCTCGGGGACGTGGTCGCCCGCGATATCGAGATGCCCGCAGACCTGGTCGAGGCGCGCGACGTAGCAGCGCACCGCCGGAAGGTTGTCCGCGAGCGGGTTCACCTTGCCCTCGGTCGGCTGTCCGATCGCCAACGGACCGTTCTCAAGGCCGGGTTCGGGATCGCACCCATGGCGCTGTACCGCGTGGCGGTGGACGACTCCGAGCTAGCCGACGAACTCGGCGCGACCCCGGCCCAAGTACAGATGGCCCGATACAGGGGCGGGCTGCGGTTCGCCGAGGTCTACACCGAGGGGGCCCGCGAGTGCTGACCATCGAAACTGCCGACGGTGGGACGTTGGAAATCACCCGGTGTGGCCCGACGGTCGATCTGCACCTACGCGACGCCGAGGGGCGCACCGTGGCGACCGTCACCCACGCAGCCGGCTCAACTGCCCTACTTCTCTCCGGGCCCCGCTCGATCACCGGTCGGCGGATCAGTGCGCCGCCACTTCAGAACTTCCCGCGGAGTCGGGGCGCAGCGAAGGGGAGAAGCAGCAACAGGCCGTAGGCGGGGCGATCGGATGTGCCTGACGGATAGTCACTAATAGCGACTCGCCGCCCGGATGTTTGACTTTGAACTGACTGTGCGTTACATGGGCCCTCGCTTCGGCGGGGGCCCTTTTTGCATGTCCGCGTAAGTGCACGCACAAAAAATCCGTTGGCGAAATCTTTGCATCGGGCGCAACCTGAGCCGCTGGTCAACGTCATACAGGGCAAGGGGGGTGGGGGTGTGCATGCGGATGTGTTCACGTCGAAAACACAATCGGAGTAACCCCTTCCCCTGCCCGAACAGATGTTCTAAGGTGATCGCATGGTTACGCACCGTACGGAATGGCAGGTATCCACGACGATCTACGTAGCTCCCCGTAACTGCATGGGGGGCGGCGCGTGGGAGGTGTGCACAGGTGCGGGCGATCTACTCGCAGACGCCCGGGTGAGGGAGTGCGGCGACCTGCCGCCGATTCTGGAGACACAAGGGGGAGTGGTGGCGCGAGTACTCGCCGCTGTAGTGCGGTACCGGGCGTTCCGGCTGGTCGCACGGGAGACGACCAGCCGCGGAATGGTCGGCCTGACCGAGTGGCAGTATGACCCCGACTCGGGGTTGTGGCGGGCACACTGCGACCCGTGGACCGTCTGTGATTCCGGGCAGCACCGCCCGGCCGCCCCCGTGCTGGTGGTGGCAGCGTGACCACGAAGACGCGGCGCGCGTTCCTGTTGTCCCGGGACTGTGAAGACGATGCCTGGTCGACGGCGTTCCGGCTCGGCGCGGCCCTGGCCGGCTACAGCGTGACCGAGCGGTACGGCATTGCGGTCCGCCGCCTGTCCGGTCGGGGAGTCGACGGGCCCGCGTGGGGCCTGTACCTGGTTGACCGGACTCCCACGAAGCCCTACCCCGCGGAGCTGGTGTTCACTACGGTGCGTGGACGCCGCCGGACTCTACTGCCCGAGCTGGTCGCCCTCGCAGCGTAGGCACCAGGACGCGCGAAGGCCCCGCTTCCTCTGGGGGGGAGGTAGCGGGGCCGGGGCACAACGTCAGATAGTGCCGAACTCGCCTGCCTGGACGGCGGCGATGAACGATGCGAACGCATCGGCCGGGAACACCAGGGCAGGCCCCTCAGGGTCCTTGGAGTCACGGACGGGCACTCGGCCGGGATACTGCTCGGCGATCTCCACGCATCCCCCGCCATCGGTGTTGCTGTGACTGCTTTTTCGCCATTGGGCGCGTGTCAGTGCAGGTGCGGGAACGGTGCTCATGCGGGCAGTGCCTCCATTACCTCTCTGATGAGAGCTGCGGACCGACGTGGGGAAAGGGCGTGGCCCCTCAGCTCATCGTAGCTTCGCTGACGCTTTATCACGTCCTCCCGCCCTTCTAGGAGGGTGCCTGTGCTAATGCTCTCTTCGTAGGCCGCGCCGCCCCCGTCGGCGAATGTGAAGACACTTAGGCTTCCTCCGAGTAGCGGGTGTGCGCCGTGACTGAAGGGGAGCAACTGCAAGGCGCAGTACGGCGAGTCCGCTGCTCGCAGCAGCGCGGAGAGCTGCTCTCGCATGATTGCGGGGTTGCCGATGGGCCGCCGCGCAACCGACTCGTCCAGAATCATGGACAGATACGGGGGTGTGGCCGACCGCAGCAGGTCTTGCCGACTCAGCCGTGCAGCGACCAGAGCTGCAAGTTCGTCCGCCGAAGCTGTTGGTGCGCCTTCCCGTAGGAGGGTGCGAGCATAGTCGCGCGTCTGTACCAAGCCAGGCACCACATGTGCGGCGTACTCCGCGATGCGAACGGCCCGGGCTTCCAGTTCCATCCGTCGCCGGTACTTGTCCGGGTGCTGCTCGGTCCTGGCAACTCTGTAGAGCTTCGTGAAGACATCCGTACTGAACAACCTGTCGAGCGTTCCGGGAAGCTCCGGGGGCGGCATGCTCACCGCGTTCTCGATGCGGGAGATGTGACTGTCGGTCCATCCGGTTTCCTGGCCCAATCGCTCCTGGGACCAGCCGGCCAGCTCGCGACGCTCGCGCATCTCTTGCCCGAAAAGGTGCCGTGTTGATCGCTCTGGCGTCAACTCATTGATCTTTGGCATATGCCCTTTCCCCCATCGCCTAGTGCGGGAGTTGGGAGACTACCCGCCGAGGCGGCGGATGCGTAACCATTGGTGCGCAGACAGTGATGCCCTCGTATCACAGAGGATAGGTCCCCCCATGTGTCCTGATTCCCTCAAATGCCCGTGCGGTATCCCGATCACCATGACCGGACCGACTCGGGACGGAACCCCCGAATGGACTTGCGGGTGTGGTCGGTTCGGCTACGTGACCCCGCCGGGTCACCAGATTTGCCACCCAGGGGACGCCCCCGTTCAGGTCGTCGGCCGGAAGCGCATCCGCCGGAACGTGTCGGTGGCGGCGTGAAGACCGCTCGGCCCTGGGTTCGAAGGCTCGGCCACCAGATCGTTCACCCGGTGCTCACCGTTCAGCAGGCTTGGGGTATGCACCTCCAATTCACTTGGCCCGTAACCATGTTCAGCGCCCAACGCCGCGAGATCATCCGTGACGAACGGGCCGAACGTCTGGCGCTTCGAGCGGAGCTTGACCGGCGCCGCCTCGGGCTCCCGAAGGAGTGACCATGTCGTGGATCAGTGGCGGGGCGTTCGGTGACGGCGAACTCGCGCACTGGCTCGAAGACCCCGACGACCCCCCGGCGCCCCCGCCGGCCCCGGAGCGGCCCGAGGCCGACCCCCTGCCGCCGGCCTGCTGAAGGCCGCATTAGACACCCGTCCTGGCCGCCCTGCCTGGCATACCAGCGCGGTCGGGACGGGCCCAACTCCCGTCCCCTGCATGCAATTTCTCTCTCCCTTGCAGGGGGCGGGAACCCACCCCAGCGCCGTCGTCAGGGAAGGCACGGCGCTGGGTAGCTCCGGGGTCGGTCCCCGTGAGCCCCGTGCTGCCTGGGCCCACTACCAGCAGCGCGGGCCGGTCCCGTCCGTCCCATGGGTGCGCCGCCCGTGACGGGCGGGACCGTACACCTACACCCGTAAGGACCCGCCGCTGTGAAGACTTCGAACGCCGTTCTGTTTCTTGCCGGAGTCGGCGCCGGGCGCGCCGCCCTTGCCTACTGGCAGCACCGCGAGATGATCGCTCTGAAGACGGCGGCCATGCACCAGGCCATGCTGTCGGACATGGCGGCGGACCCGGCACTGACCGGTTTCTACGCGCCGTACGAGGGCGTACCCGAGGATCAGCGCGTTCGCGAGATCCATGTGAACCGGCAACTGGCCCTGCTGGAAGCCAAGTTCCGCGTGGGGCGGCTCACCCATGAAGAGCTGAAGATCAACATTTGGAACCTCGCGGAGCACCCGGCGGCCCGCGACTACTGGCAGCGGTCTGGCGAGTTCCGCCTGTATGAGGCCACCACCAGCGACCGCACCGCTCGGCGGTTCACGCAGCTCCTGAAGGAGTCGTTCGACGCGGCCGTGCACCGGCACGAGCGGCTGGCGGCGGCACTTGTGGACGCTGCACGGGAGGCCGACGCGGAGGATGAGCAGCGCCGCACTCAGCTCGCCGACGACGAGCACCAGAACGACACCGTGGCGGCCGAGGCGGAGCACCAGGGCGACAGCGAGCGTGAGTTGGCCCCCTAGACAAGCCAGCGGGGCGCAGAGGACTCGAACTCATGAAGGGGGGCAGCGTGGCAGAAAACTGGGACAGGGGAGTCGGGCGCGCAGAGCGGGAGCAGCGACGGTGGCGCGCCAGAACTGCGGAGGTAGCGCCACAGCACACGGGTACTCACTTCTACGGCCCATCGGTGGGCTCGATAGCAACCGATACCCGAGCCGGCGGGCAGCGGCATGGCATCGTGCACAACGTGGTGAGGGGCATCGCCTACCTGCGTGAGCCCGGCTCACCTGATCGCGTGTGGGACTGCCCTGTTGTTGACGTGGGACGCCCGCCGGCGGAGAGCGTCGAGCTTGCCCGGATGCTTGACCGCGGGGTGACCCTCTACCGGGAAGACGCCGAGTAGACACACAGACCCCAGCCCCGGTGACGCGACTTGGACGGACGCGGACGACCGGGGCTGGCCCTGCAAGTGCACAACGGCCCCGGGACGGACCCGTGGGCCGGCACCGCGTCAGGAGGTTCAAGATGCCCGAAATGATCTGCCCCAGTTGCTCGGGGGCCGGACAGCGTCAGGAGCAGAAGGTTTCCGTCGTCGTCAACCCGGACGGTTCGCAGAGTTCCGTGTCGGAGACCGTCGTGGTCACGTGCTCGGGCTGTGGGGGCTCCGGACGGAAGCAGTACTAGCCCATACTTGCCGCATGAGCGAAGACGCTGAGAGCACCGAGAAGCCGCCGTTCGTCGCGTTCAAGGTTCCGTGCCCCAACTGCAGCAACGGTGTGCGCACCGTGGCACGCATGGGGCTCCGGGACGGCCGGACCGGAACCGGGTACATCCCGGAGACATGCCGTGACTGCAAGGGTCGGGGATGGCTGCCTCTCGGCAACGGCGAGAAGAAGAAGCGGCCCAAGTCGGGTCACTGAGGTACAGCGCAACAAGCCCCGTCCGGGTTCGCCTGGGCTGTTCCGTGCCCGAGGCCGTTCGGGCGGCACAGTACCCTCGGGCAGGGGGCGCGTTGGCTCTGATCACGACCTATTGCCTATCGCGCCCCCTTGAGCCCCGTCCTGCTGGCCGCACCAGCTGGGCGGGGCCGTTTGGTGTTTCCACTTCCGGTGACCAGACCTTACGAGGCTAGGCGCGTCGCTAGGGTCGGTCTCGCTAGGGTCGGTCCATGGCTAGCTACTTTGTAGTACTGACGGTTCGGTGGGACCCGCCGGCGGAGCCCACCGACAGGGGCGACGTGATGGCGGTACGCAGCGTCATTGCCACGTACACCGGCACGCTGAGTACGGACGACGCGGGAGGCACCGTCGGCCATCTCTTCGAGTACGCAAAGGCCGAGGTCTGCGCCTCGGCCGACCGGGATCCGGGGGAGCAGATGTTCGTACTGCACTGGTCGGCAACTCCCAGCGATTTGGGCTGATACTCCCCGGCCCCGTCCCACTGGTGGACTCCAGTAGGACGGGGCCTACTCGTCTCCGTCGGCCTGGCCGCCGCGCTCGGTAACGAACGTGCCCCTCGGGTGGACCACGTGCAACCGCCCCTCTGCTACCAGCACGGCAATCGATCGACGCACGGTCGGCCGAGACAGCCCGTACAACTTACATAGGGCCGACTCCGAGGGGATCGCCCGTCTCGGTGCCCAGTCTCCGCGCTGGATTCGGGCACGCAGAATGCCTGCGAGCTGCTGAAACGGCGGTTCCGGTGCCTCGCGGTCGACCTGGTCGTCTGGGCCAAATTCCATGGTCAGACGGTACCGAAGCGGGGCGTCCTGGCGCACGCAAGGGGGGCGGAGCCTTTACGTCCCTTTACGTTGCTTGACGTAAAGGGCTATCGTCGCAACTGAAACGCCCCGGGACTGCGCAAACAGTCACCGGGGCACGTCCGCACAGCTATTAAGGAGCTGCCGACATGTCCAACCCTACATTCCTGGTCTGGCTCTGCGTATGGGCCGTCTGCCTAGTCGTCGCGTCCGCCCTGGCGCTGGTCATCAGCAGCACACCGGATGTCCCCACGGGACGCCACCGGGCAGGCATGCCAACGCCCAAGACCATTGAACTCCCAGTGCTCAACAGCGGATCGTTCCTGTCGCTCCCGACGCACGTGATCGAGCGCATGAAGCCCCTGGACGCCGAAGAACACGTCCCGGTTCGCCCATACGCCCCTGAGGCGGTGGAAGCCCCCGTGGCGACCCCAGAAGACCCCCGTCCGGAGCTTCCCTGCCCTGCCACGATCCGGGTGGTCCCGCTCTGGGTGGCCCGAGAGGAAGACCGACAGCAAGCGGCACGGCGACGCGCACTCGAAGCGGCATCGGCAGGACAGCCGGATCCGGGATACACCTACGCGGGTGCCCACCGGGTTCTCACTGGGGCGGTGGCGTGATGGCCAAGGCATTCGTCAAGGCCCTCCCGGACGGCACCCGACGGGGCAACACGCGGGGGCTGCTGCGGTGCGAGCGCGACGGGTGGCAGATTCTCGCCGGAGCCCGCTACGCGGTCCGCCACGCCCCCCGTACGCCGAACGACTGCCGACCGTGGACCGATGGCCTTACTCGGTTCTGGTCGCGTGACTGCTGGGCCGTCCCGCACCACCGCACCGCGAAGTAGAACCCCCTCGCCCCGTCCGGGACCAACCCGGGCGGGGCTCTCGCGGCCCTGCCGTAGAACCCCTAATCACACCTCTCCGGAGACCCGGAGGGCAACGAGTTCTGCGTCGCCGCGGCCCCGGCGTGAAGGCCCCGCCAGGGCGAGCCCTTTCGTCGTTCCGTACGGCTCGGCCGAGGTAGGGGGCCGGCCTGTGTCGAAAGGTCGAGCCGAAAGCCGTCCCGCAACCGGGCGGCGCGGTGAGATCGTGATGGCCGGTACCGGCACCGCAGGGAGTGGGGGCTCCGTTCATGGGCAACTTCGAGATCGACGAGGCGTTGGTGCGCTCCCTGCTGCGTGAGCAGCATCCGGATCTCGCCGGGCTGGACCTCCGGCCGGTGGCCGCCGGATGGGACAACCAACTGTGGCGCATCGGTGGAGAGTTGGCTGTACGTATGCCGCGCACGCCACGCGCCCCCGATCTCCTGCGCAAGGAGTGGCGGTGGCTGCCCGTCCTGGCCCCGCGCCTTCCGCTCCCGGTGCCGACCCCGGTACGGACCGGTGAACCGTCCTCGCGCTTCCCGAGGCCGTGGACCATCGCGACCTGGGTCCCCGGCGAACCGGGCGACCGCGCCCCGATCACCCGCGACGACCATGCAGCCGCCACGTTGGCGCGTTTCCTCAGGGCGCTCCACCGGAATGCGCCCGCCGGGGCGCCGGCCGGTTCGACCCGCGGCGTCCCGCTCAGGACGCGCACGCGCGAATTCGACGAGAAAGTCCACGTCATTGCCTCCAGTGACGTCGCCACTGACGTCCGGGAGGTCTGGGACGAGGCCGTCTCGGCGCCCGCGTGGGAAGACCGGCCGGTGTGGCTCCACGGAGACCTGCACCCCGCGAACGTCGTCATCTCGGACGGGACGCTCTCCGGTGTGATCGACTTCGGTGACCTCTGCGTCGGCGATCCGGCCACGGATCTCGCGGCCGCTTGGTTGCTCCTTCCCGCAGGCGCGGCTCCACGGTTCTTCGACGCGTACGCCGACGTGGACGAGACGATGATCCGGCGCGCACGGGGGTGGGCCGTCCTGCGCGCCGTCTCCCTCATCGGCATCGGCCGAGCCTGGGAGCGCGGGCTCCCGGGCGGCCAGCCGACGTGGGGGCGCGCCGGCCGGGCGGCGCTCGCCCGGGTTCTCGCAGCCGGCTGAGGGCTGTGTCACAACTGGGCAGGGCGCTCCGACAGTTCCCGGCCGGTGACGCCGGTGACACCGGTGCGGGACGGGCCGGCCCGGGAATCACGGAGTTGGTGAAGTCGTGCGTGGGGCAGCGGCCCCACGCACCGCTTCACGTGGTCACGCCCGCCGGGTCACCAGCGGTCGATGCCCATCGTGTTCGCCGCGGAGTGGATCGCGTTGTAGTGCGGGATCGACATGTCGGACTTCTTGTCCTTCGCGGGAAGGTTCCGGTCGGTCTGCCGGAACTCGTCGCGCGCCGCGGCGAGCAGGCTGGTCCCGTAGCTCACCGGCACGTCGTCCTTCCCGTGGACGGGGTGCGACTTGGCCGCCGTCTGGCTTCCGGCGTTGGCCAGGATGCTCCGGGCCTGGTTGTAGGCGGCCGGCTTGATCGTCTTGGGGTTTCGGTGCTCCGCCAGTGCACGCGCACCGGGCGCCGCCACGGCCTTCCCGGTGCCGGCGACGGCGGGGGTGGCCGGCGAAACCGGCCCGGCCGCGGCGGCGTGGGACGACGCCGGTACGGCCGCCGACAGCAGGGCGGAGGCGACGAGGGCACCGAGGACACTGATCAGACGTCGAACGTTCATGACCTGCCTAACGGCCCGGCGGCGGGCGGGTCACGGTTCGTAGCGGCACACCGGCCGGCACCTTGGGGGGCGGGTGAGGATCGACTGGCGTGCCATCCGCACCCGGACAAGGCCGAAGCGGCTCGCAGGGGGAATGCTCCCGGTCTCCGTCGTCCGGATCTCATCGGCCGGTGAGCCCGCCGACCCGGCTGACTGCCGGCCCGTCGAGTCCCAAGACCCCCGTGAAGCCGTCGACCACCTCTTCACCGCCCTCGACCCGCTCGCCCACCCCGCCCGGATGCGCGCGCTCGCCACGTGGGTGCAGGGCCTGGCCCGGAATGACGGTGACATGGGCCGACTCCGGCCGCTGCTCGGCGAGTTGGAGACCCGCGGACTGTACGGACGCAGGCTCGCCGCCTTCGCCGCGGCCATCGGAGGGAACGTCCCCTTCCTGGAGGCGCGGCTCGCGGACCCCGATGGTGCCGTCCGCGGCCATGCGCTGAAGTCCTCGCTCCGGCTGCCGGAGTGGCGCACCCTCCTCCGCGTCCTCCGCCGCCACCCCCACCCCGAGGTGCGGGAGGCGGCCCTGACGCTGACCACGGCGGCGGAGTAGCGGCAGGGGGCGGGGCGGCCGGAGCCGCGGCGTGGTGTCCCTCCATCCGGCGGTAGCCCGACGACACGCTCCTTCCCCCCGGCCCCCGCTGCCGGCGGCGTACTACTCTGCTGCTCCCTCGACATGTACCGACTCAGGGAGACGCTCACGCCATGAGGTACGAGAACGCCGCTGTCATCGAAGAGTTCAGGGCCAACGGGGGGAAGGTCGGCGGCCGCTTCACGGGGCTGGACATGGTCCTGCTCACCACCACCGGTGCGCGGACCGGCGCGTCGCACACCACTCCGCTCGCCTGCTTCACCGATGGCGACCGGCTCTTCGTCATCGCCTCCAACGGAGGGTCCGACCGGCACCCGGACTGGTACCACAACCTGGTCGCCCAGCCCGAACTCATCGTCGAGACCGGCCACGAGACCTACCGGGCGACGGCCGCACCGGTCATGGACGACGCCGAGCACGACCGGCTCTACGCGCTGGCGGAGGCCCGCCGGTCCAGGTTCGCCGAGTTCAGGGCCAGCACTGGGCGTCGCATCCCGGTGCTGACCATCGCCCGGAGCCCGGACACGGACACGGACACGGACACGGAGACGGCCACGGACACGAACACGGACTGAGCCGGAACGGGCGACGGCGCCTACGCCGGGTCCAGCAGCCGCAGGTGGGACTGGGCCAGAGCCTCCACCACGGCCGAGGCCGCGGCGTGGGTGTGCTCGTGCGAGCGCGCCTCCATCCGCAGACGCCGCCCGCGGCGAATCGGCGCAGCGCCGCGTGGCCGTCCAGCAGCACGCCCACCTGCTCGGGCGGCATCGACGTACCCGTCGTCCGCAGGTCGACGAGGACGTGCGTGGCTCAGCGCCGAACCGGCCAGCAGGGCGACCGCGGTGGCGCCACCCGGCGATCGGGGCCCGGCCGCGGCACTGCCTCCGGAGGGTCAAGGGCAGCGGGACGGTCCGGCGGGGTGCGTCAGTCCTCGTCCGCCAGGGCCGCGTCGATGGCGGCCTCGGCGTGGAGGCGGGCCGTCGGGAAGACCGGGACGGGGCTGTCCTGCGGACCGATCAGCAGCTCGATCTCGGTGCACCCCAGGATCACGCCCTCGGCGCCGGCGGCGACCAGTTCTTCGATCACCCGGCGGTAGGCCGCGCGGGACTCCTCCCGGACGATGCCGAGGCACAGCTCCTCGTAGATGACCCGGTGCACCAGGGCGCGGCCGGCCGCGTCGGGGACGACGACGTCGAGGCCGTTCGCTTCGAGGCGGCCCCGGTAGAAGTCCTGCTCCATGGTGAACGCCGTGCCCAGCAGGCCGATCCGGCGCAGCCCCGCCGACCGGACGGCGCCGGCGGTCGCGTCGGCCAGGTGCAGCAGGGGGACCGACACCGCCGCCGCCACCTGGTCGGCCACCCGGTGCATGGTGTTGGTGCAGATCAGCAGCAACTCGGCGCCGGCCGCCTCCAGGGACCGGGCGGCCCCGGCGAGGATCTCGCCCGCCTCCGTCCAGCGGCCCTCGGCCTGGAGCTGCTCGATGGCGGCGAAGTCCACCGAGTACAGCACCAGTTGGGCGGAGTGCAGACCGCCGAGGCGCTCGCGGGTCAGCTCGTTCAGCCGCCGGTAGTACTCGGCGGTGGACTCCCAGCTCATGCCACCGATCAGGCCCAGTGTCCTCATGGGGTCATGTATAACCCGCGAAATGCGCTGAGGGCAAAGCTGCGGTGGCGCGGGGTCGCAGGAGCGGCTCGCCAACAAAGCCGGCGAGCCGTCATGCACGATCGGGGCTAGAACGATCCCATCCGCTCCAGGTATTCGATGGAGCTGATTTGTCGGGAGGCGGACACCGCGGATCCGATCTGCGCCTCGCTCATTCCGAGAGTGAGGTGCGCGTCAGGGGCCACCTTCACGTCGAACTCCATGCTCCTGAAGGTCTGGACCCAGGTCTGCCATTCCTGCCTGGTCTGGGTGAATTCCCGATGGAGCTGGGCCCAGTCCTGTGATGTCCTCGCCGCGTCGAGATCTCCCTCCACGTGCGTGAAGTATTCGTGTGCGGACAGCCAAGGCTTGGTCACCACGTCGAGCGGGCTCGTCAGCGAGCCGAGTTCGGCCGCAAACTGATTGGCGTTCTGGGCCGCTTTCTGAAGGGTGACGATGTCGTCGTTGAACTCGTTGATCTGCCCGCGCAGGGCCTCGATCTGGCCTTTGAGCTCGGTGATCTTTATCGAGGCGAGCGTGACGATCGTCACTGAGCCCCCGACCGCGGCAACAGCGGGTATCAGAAGGAAAAGGCTCATACCGCCGGTGGCCGGGGCGAGGGCGATTGCCAGCACGCCCATGAGGATGCCGCCGAGCGTGCCGAGTGATCCGCCGACGATGGGCGCCACCTGGCCTGAAATTTCACCCTCAAGTGCGGTGATATTGCTGTTCAGGGACGTAACCTTGGCCCGGTCCGCCCCCTGGGTCCTGACGGCTTTGTCCGCGATACCCGTCAGTGTGCCCGCATCGGCTGCGAAGATCCCGGCCTGGCCCTGGAGACTCCCCACCATTGCGGACGCCTGCGCACGGTATCCTTCGAAACAGTCGCGAAGTGTGCTCACCCGGTCTCTCAGGAGGGCTTCTGTCCTCTTGTCTCCGGGATTGGCGGAAAGCCGGTCGGCGAATTCCACGATCTCCCCCAGGTAGGGGAGGACAATCAGGTCGGAGTCGCTGGAGAGGCCCCTGGGCATGCTGGCGAGCTGCTTCATCGTCGAGTTGGCCCAGGCACGCCGGCGCGGCCGTCCGCTGCGGAAGCTGGAGAGACGACGCCCCGGAATCCGATTCCCGGCCCGGCGGCGGATCGGCCTCTGCACAGTCGGACTGGCGGCCCAATTGATATCACGGCCGTGCGGCGCCTGGAAGGGAAAGCTTTCGGCCAGCACGGGCGGGCGGTACGGCCTGGGTGAATGATCTTTTTCGGCCAGCTGCCGACCGGCCGGGGTGCCGCGTCGATTGTGACCGGTCCGACAGTCCGCAGGGGTTGGATTCGCTCTCGGCCCACCGGCCTGCGGCCCATTGCGATCGTGCACGTGCGGCCTCGCGCAATACGGCCACGGTGTGCGGCTTATGGCCGCGGTGAAGGTTTTGCCGCGAGGGGACCGAAAGCTTCAGACGGAGCCCGCCCGGCCACCCCGGGCCACAGCCCGGAGCGGCCCGGGGCCGACGGGGCCGGCCCTGGTGGGGGCGCGCTGTGCGGGATCAGGCGGCCCGCTCATGGGCGAGAGCGGCGCGGAGGCCGGCGGCCACCTTCATCATCGTCGAGGGTGAGAGGGCGCCTCGGTCCTCTTCGAGGTCGCTGCGGTGGAGCAACGCGATGTCGTCGCACAGGACGTGGCCGACCAGCGGGTCGGCCGCCGTGAGCCGGACGATGCTGGGCAGGTCGGGCTTGACGCTCGCGGTCAGTCGAACGGCGAGGCAGTCCGACAGCGCACGGTTGCGGGCGTTGTCGGAAACGACGAGCCAGGGCTTCCGGCCTGTGCCGATGTCGGCCATGTAGACCCGGCTAGACCCGGCCTGGCACGGGGACGCGATCTCTGAACCCACAGTGACTCAGTCCCCCCGGTGGGCCGCGCGGGTGCGCACGGCTCGGCGGTCGGCGCGGTCCTCGTCGTCCTCGGCCGCTGCCAGGGCGGCATATCCGCCGATCATGACCTGCTTGGTGACGGCAGCCCGCCCGGCCAGGAGGAGGGCGTGCGGGGTCTCCGCCTCGGAGGCGTCGTCGGGCAGCAGCATCCCGGTCACTTGGCTGAGTGCCTCGTGTTCGGGCGTGCCCGGCGTGCGCAGCTGCTGGAGGTGGACCTGGTCCTCGTCGGTCAACGGGACGCTCTTGCGGATCCTCACCTTGGTCACATGTCGTGCGGCAGTCTGTGCTGCGTGGTAAGCGGCAAGGCAAGCAGCATGGCTGCGGCCGTCGTCGGACCGGGATCTTCCGTGATCTTTCAGCCCTCGCGGGGGATGCGGTGGTGCCAGTCGCGGGTGAAGAGCAGGCCGCCGGCTTCGAAGGCGCTGACATGGCAGTGGACGATGAAGTGGGTGGCGTCGCAGCGGAGTTCGGTGCGGGTCTGGACGGTGGTGTCCCAGCCGATGTCGGGGCGTTCCAGGCGGACGCTGTGGTCGGTGCGGGCCTGGGCGCTCAGGGGGGCGGCGGTGAGGACACGGTAGGCGGTGACGCTGTGCTCGTCGCGGACCAGGCCGTCGGGGTGGGTGCGGGTGCCGTCGGTGGCGGGGGAGAGTTCGACGCGCCATTCGTGGCGGCCGATGTCGTGGAGGGCGAGGCGTTCGGGGCGGGCGGTGAGCGGCTCGGTGACGTGGAGGTGGATCGGGTCGGGGAGGGCGGGGCGCTCGACGGTGAGGGGGGCGGCGCCCGCGTCGGCGGCGAGGTGGCGGACGGGGAGGGTGAGGGTGCTGCGGGAGGGGTCGAGGTCGAAGCCCGTCGCCCCGGGGGTGGGCCAGATCCACGGCCAGTAGGCGGAGGAGAGGGCGAGCCGGAGGCGGTGGCCGGCCGGGACGGTGTGGCCGGTGGCGGAGAGTTCCACGGTGGCGTCCGCGGGAGCACCGGCCGGCACGTCGGCGGACGGGGGGAGCGCCAGGACGCCCCGGCTGAGCAGGGTGGAGGTGCCGTCCGGGGTCACGTCGCAGAGCCGGGCGACGATCAGGCCGCCGCCCGACCTCGCCTCGCCCGGCCTCGCCTCGCCCGGGCGCAGCCGCAGCCGCAGGGACGGCAGACCGAGGAGTTCCAGCGGCTCCGGCAGCGGCTGGGAGTCGAAGCAGACCGAGCGCCCGTCCTCCTCGCGCTGGTCGGACGGCCGGTCGGCGGGACGCCCGAGCGGGATGTACGCCCCGGCGTTCAGGCCGGTGTGCTGGGGCGACCGGACCCGGACGAAGCGGTCGTCGGACGCCGTGCCGGCGGCGCGCAGCGGTCCGTCGAGGCCGTAGTGGATGTCGCGGACGTCGGGGGAGGGCCAGAGGTCGTCGCCGGCCCAGCGGGTGCTGATCCAGCTGCGCAGGGCGGGGCCTGCGAGGATGCCGGTGTCGATGTCCTTCAGCCAGTGGTCCCACCAGCGCAGCGTGTCCGGGAGGGCGTCGTCGGGCAGCCCGTGCGGCCAGGGGCCGACCAGGGCCCGGACGGGGACCGGGGCGGCGGACTCGTCGAGCAGGCGCAGCACCAGGGAGCAGGACGGGTCGTCCCAGCCCGCGACGGCGAGGGTGGGGACGGCGGCGGTGAGGCGGGCCGGTTCGTCCCGCCCCCGCGGCGCGAGCCAGGCCTCGACGGGCGGCTCCAGGGCGTTCAGCCGCGCGAGCCACATCGCCCGCCAGCCGTCGCCGACGTAGCGAGGGTCGGGCGGCCGGGCCGCGCCCGCGAGCAGGGCGGTGAGGCGGGCGTGCAGGCCGGCGGCGAGGACGGCGCCGCCGAGGCGGTGTCCGCCGTCGGGGCAGGCGGTGACGACGGCCCGCACGGCGTCCGGGGCGAGGGCGGCCAGCCGCAGGGCGGTGGTGCCGGCCCGGCCGTGGCCGAACAGGCCGACGCGGCCGCTGCACCACGGCCGTGCGGCGAGCAGGCGGATCACCTCGACGCCGTCGGCGAGCGCCGCCTCGGAGTGTTCGTCCCCGGGCAGGCCGCCGGAGTTGCCGTGGCCGCGGAGGTCGACGCGGACGGAGGCGTAGCCGTGGCCCGCGTACCAGGGGTGGCGGCGGGAGTCCTCGGCGGCCGTCCAGTCGGTGAGGCGGCCGGCGGAGTACTCCAGGAGCACGGGGACGGGCGCGTCGTCCAGCGGGCGCCAGACCCGGGCGTACAGCTCGGTGCCGTCGGACAGCGGGATGCGCAGGTCCTCGCGGGTGATGGGCCGGGGGTGCGACCGGCCGGCGGCGGGGGGAAGGGGCGAAGGCATGGCGGCTCCCAGCGATTCCCAGGGCTTCCCAGGGCTCCCGGTGCGTCGCGGCGGCTCCCGGCGGCTCCCGGTCGGCGCCCCGTGGTGCGGGCGGGTGGTGGGCCCGCCCGCACCGCGGGCGTCAGCATTCCGACAGTAGGCGACGAGGCCGCCGATTTCCTGGTGAGCCTTCCCGGCGGGCGCCGGGAGCGGGCCCTAGCCTCCGCGTTTCGGTTGGGGTTGGCTGAGCTGGGTTGCTCTTCCGGGCCGGTCGCGATGAGGCTGCTGGCGAGTGCGGGCGTGCCGGGGGCCCGTCGCGTGGGTCGGGTGCTCCTGTGGGTCCTCGGGTCGTGGGCGGGCAGTGGCGGTTCCGTCGGTCAGGTGGCCGGTCGGGGCAGGGCGACGAGGCGGTTGAACGCGGCGGTCAGTTCGTGGCGCCAGGGCCAGGTGGCGGCGATCCGCAGGTGTAGGCGTCGGGCTCCGCGGGTGATGCGTGCGGCGGTGTGGAGAAGCCGGTAGCGGAGCTTCTTCGGTTCGGCGGTGGCCAGTTCGCCGTCCAGCAGCAGGGTCCGGGTCCAGGCGAGCAGGTCGATCGCGGTCAGGGACAGCTCCAGCCAGACCTGGTTGATGTGGAAGTGGCGGGAGGGGAAGCGGCCGAAGCCGGTGGTCTTGCCGCTGGGGGTACCCCCGGACGGAGTCTGGGGGAGGATGTGGTCCTCGACCCGGGCGTGGGCCCGGTGGCGGACCTCCAGATGCTGGATCGAGCCGCCGCCGGCGACGGGGGTGTCGGTGAGGAAGACCTGGTGGCGCATGCCTTCGTTCTGGTCGAAGAGGGACAGCTGGGTTCCTGGGTGGGGGCGCTCGCGGCGGACGATGATGCGGGTGTCGTCCGGGTGTCCGGTGAGGTCGACCAGGCCGGTCAGCTCGGCGACTTCGGCGCCGACGCGCAGGGAGCCGTCCTGTTCCAGTGCGGGGTGCCAGACCTGTTCGGGCAGGGCGCGGATGGCTTTTCGGACGGGGTCGGTGACGGCGTGTCCGACGGAGAAGGTGGTCCGGATCCCGCGCTGTCGCAGTCCTCGCAGGTGGGCCAGGAAGGCCTTGGCGCTGCCCGCGCTGTCGGCGCGGACGAGGACCGGGGTGCCGTGGCGGTGGGCGTCGGGGATCTGGGCGAGGGCCTGGTCGATGACGGTGATGTGGTCGGTGGCGGTGTTCGCTCCGGCGTTGCCCGGCCGCAGGAGACCTGCGAGGGCTTCGCCGGTGTTGTCCAGGAAGCACAGCGGCGGGTGGTAGCCGAAGCCGCGTTTGTAGGTGGGGCGGCCTGTTCCTTCTCGGAGTGGCAGGTGACCAGGGTGGCGTCGATGTCCAGGACCAGGCCCGGAAGTTCACGTCCTCCGGCGTGCGAGGCGGGTATGTCGCGTCCGGTCTCGGAGGCCTGCAGCCAGGCGACCTCGCGGGCCGTGGCCCGCGCTGCCCGTAGGGCGTTCAGGGCTGCGGTGTCGATGCCGGACAGGACTCGCCAGGCGGTGGGGGTGGAGGCGACGGGGCCGAACACGTCGCGCTGGTCGCGCAGCACGACCAGGTCGGCGATCGCCTCGCCGCCGTCGGCGAGCATCACCGCCAGGTCCACCGCGACACGGCCGGGATCGTGCCCGGTGCCGCGAGGCCGCAGCCGGCGCGGGGCGTCGGAGAAGGCACCGGTCAGGGTGGCGGCGTCGGCGAGATCCGCGAGTAGGCGCGAGCCGGCGTGGTTGACCACTCCGTGCCCGTCGGCGCTGATGACGAGCTTGGGGCGTGAGCGGGTAGGGTGCACGCAGAAAGTGCCTTCCTGCTGGAACGACTGGGACCTTAGACAAGCCTCATCGTTGCAGCTCAGAAGGCACTTTCGCTTTTCCGATCATGATCCGGACGCGACCCCGGATGAAACGCGCAGGCTAGGCGCGCTCACGCTGCGTTCGCCGGACAACCCCGCGAGCGTCACCTACCGGGCCAGCGCTCTCCGCGTCGACGACCGCGAGCAGGCCGGCCAGGACGGCCGGTTCACCATCGACACCGTCGAATCGATCGGCTGGTACGGAAGGTTCAGCGGCACCACCCCCGCCCGGATTCTCCACGCCGCATCCAAGGCGATGCTCGACCCCAGCCCTGTTCCACGCTACCGGGACGCGCTCGCCTACTACGCCAAGCAGACGGCGACGATCAGACCGATCACCCAGCCTGCACCAAGCCCCTTGGACGTTCAACGCATGGCCGCACGGCTGCGCTCGGTCACCGCCCCGCCCTCGAGCGCGGTGCCGGTCTCACCATGGAGCGTCGTGTGGACCTCCACCACGCCCGCTGCCCGGCGCCGCTGAACCACCGCGGCGGCTGACGGCCCGCTCCCGGACGAGGAGTACACACGGCCCGGTGCCGACTGCCGTGCGCGGGCGGCAACGCCCCGTTCCATGGCCCCCCGATCCATGGCCGGCGACACTCGACCGCACCCGGACGCCTGCTGACGCCCGCGAGATCACCCCTCGGCGCAACTCACGACCGCTGTTGTCCACCAACCGCGTCGACGACCTCGTCGACAACCGGGACCGGGGCCGCCCAACCGTCCGACCCGGCCGGCAGGACCGCCGACTGCCGGAGGACCCGTAAGGACACCACCATCGCCAACACGACCCCCACCTACACGATCAAGCGCTCGCCCGACGGGTGCACCGTCGTGAACGGGCCCCTCAACGAACTCGCGCTGACCGTTCTGAAGAATCACGAGTTCACCGAACCGGCGAGCAACGGCCCGGGCATGGAACTGCGACTACCCGCGCACTTCGACGAGGCACGACAGATCGTCACCGCGGTCGACGCGGCGAACGACCTTCGCACATTCGGGTTCGGTGTCGAACTCGACCCCAGGCTCGGCACACGGGCACGTACCTTCGTCGAGACCCGATCGCCCGACCCCGGCCACGACCTCGCCCTACTGACCTACCGCCTCGCCGAAGCCGACCAGGACCATGAAGCCGTGGCCCGGCACGCCGACACCGTCTTCGGCAGCGACGGTGCCCTGGCCCGCCTCGCCACCTTCACCGGTGCCCTCGGCGGCTGGGCCGCCAGGCTGGGGCACACACCCGGCGACGACCTGTCCGATATCCTCCCCGAACACGCCCGCACCCTCGACGACATGCACAGACAGCTCACCGACACCGCGGTGCGCATGAAGGCCCTCGGAACCCTGCACGAGGACGACCGCGCCCCGAGCCCGAGGCGCCACGCGGCAACCGCCGCCACCCAGGCGCGCCCCGCCGTACCGACCCCGGCGCAGCCCCCCGCACCCGCCGTACCCGGGAAGCCGGGCCCGCGCCGGGCGCGCTGATGGCCGACATCACCTTCGGCACCACCGTCGTCGCCATCGGCGGCAGCCCGAACCGGCGCCCCGGCGCAGCCCGCCAACTGGAGCAAGCCGGCTTCACCTACCTCCCCGACCTCGGCATGCACGAACTCCCCGTCGGCACCCACCCCGAGGACGCCCTCCTGCGGATCGAGTACGCCGCCGACCTCCTGACAGCGGCCGGCCACACCAACCTCGGCATCGACCCCGACCTGACCTGGTGGCTGGAACGCCAGGCTCGGCAGACCGCCGTCCACGCCCAGAGCACACGGTGCACACCACCGCCCAACCCCACGACCGCCGTCCCCAAGAACCCAGGAGAACCGACATCCCCGCAGACCCGGACACGCTGATCGACGTCGCCCCCGCCTACCTGGCCGGCCGCTCCTACGCCAACCAGGTATTCGAGCGGCTGACCGGCGAGTGGGCATGGGGACACAGCACCGCGACGGAGCTGAGCTGGAGCTTCGCCTGGAGCCCGGACCACCGCTTCCGACTCGTCGACGGGCAACTCGACCCAGGCGCCTGGTGGCACATCGCCGCCGCCCGCGACCCGCTCGGCCCACCCCAGTGGCAGGCCGGCTTCTCCAAGGAGACCCCGCCCGAGTTCGTTACGGCCGTGGCCGAGGAACTCGCCCGCACCGGCTCCGGCATCGACTGGACCGGCGAAGGCCACCCCGCGCTCAAGGCACCCACCGACCGCCGGGCCCTGATCCGCATCCTCCAGGATGCCGGCTGGCGCAGCACCTACCGCAACGGCGAACTGGACCTCGAAGCCCCCGACCGGCTCGCCCGCGTCCAGATCCGCATCGACCCACCGGGCGACGCACTCGACCTCATGTCCCGGCCACACCTGTACGTCGAGATCGGGCCCCGCGACAACGGCAGATACCCGACCTACTGGCAGGCCATGGCGACGACCGGCACCCCCACCGCCGCCGTCGACGCGATCGCCCTCGCGCTCACCGACCCCACGCCGCCACCCGCGCTCGCGTCGACACCCACCCTCTCCTCCGCCCTGTCCTCGAAGTCCTCGCCGAAGCCGCGCCGGAGGAGTGAACGGATGATCAGGCTGTCGCCGGAAGCAGTGAGGCCTCGCCGAACCAGGGTTCGGCGAGGCCTCCTTGAGCTGCCGGACTACCTGCTGCCGACCGGTATCAGGACCATCACGAAGAAGGCCTGGACGCCTACCTGAATGGCCAGCATGGCTCCGGTGCCCACCGGCAGAATGAACACCACCGGCAGCATGAGCACCATGATGGCGACGGCTCTGAGGTCACCGGGTGAGGGGCTCCGCCGCAGCTTCGCCATCAGTGCCAGCAGAATCAGGGTGGAGCCGCCCACGAGGAGTAGCATGCCTGGCCCGTACTTCATGTAGCCCGTGAACGAGTTCCAGAGGTCGAGGCGACCTCCGGTCTCGCTCTGCGCCGGGTCGTACCGGCGGGGAGCCGTCAACGAGATCAGCGTCCACCCGATCATGAACACCACGGCGTAGCGGAACGCGCAGTCCAACAGCCAGAGCAACCCGGACCGGCCGGGGTTCCGCTCCGTCCGGACCGCCGTCAGCAACCTGCTGTGCATGTACCACCGATCCAGGTCTTGTCGATCTTGTCGAAGTTCCAGGCGATCCGGGGCTTGCCCGGATCGCGGTAGTCGTGCGCGGTGCAGCGCGCGGCCGCGACCGCACCGGCGCCGGGAACCTCGCGGATCACCGTGCGGACGGCGGCGATCAGCCGGGTGACGGTGTCCTGGGTGGCGACCGCGTCGTCCAGCACGGTGGAGTCCAGTGCCCGCTTCTGGCGGCCCCTGAGCACGCCGGTCGCGTCCACGACCTCCCGCACGGCCTCGAAGACCCGGTTCGGGCACTGTGAGCGGGCCAGCCGGCGGCGGAAGCAGGACAGCGGGGACGGGTCGAACGCGGTGTCGTTCAGCCCGAGTCCGCAGGCGGCCTTCCACCGCAGGCCGCACCGCGGTTCCTGGACCGTCTCGAAGTCGGACAGGCCGTGCAGGGCCTGCAGGGTGATCACCGCGGCCAGGATCTGCGGCGGCATGCTCGGACGGCCGTTCGCCGACGGATACATGTCCGCGAACATCGCCACCGGGAACAGACGCCCCCGATGCCCGGCCGGGAACGCGAACACACTCCCCACCGGGATCAACTCCCGGCAGATCTCCCACACATCCGGACCGACCGTCTCCCCGACCCATTCCCCCACCGCCACAGAAACGAGTCTGGCCCCACCGCTCTCGCAGCGGGGCCAGAACCCAACATCCTCATCAGCCTTCTAGGCCTTGGCGAGCCAGGCCGTGGCGTTGAGGGCGAGGGCGGCGTCGGTGCCCGCCGGGTCGTCCCAGCCGTTGAAGAGGGTGTTGCCCGGCTGGCCGGTGCCGTCGTCGACGGGGGAGCTGTCGCCCCAGATCGCGACCCGGCCGCTGCCGAAGGTGCTGGTGACGAAGAACGCGCCGGTGGTGCCGCTGTAGCCGGTGCGGTAGAGCAGGCCCTTGACCGACGGGTTGTCGGCGGGCTTGAGCGTGAACGTGGTGCCGTTGCGCAGGATCGAGCCGGTGACGGTGCCGAAGGTGCCGTGCAGCACCGGGTCGGTGGCGTCGTTGACCGCGCGCGGGTTGTCGGTGGTGATGTTCTTGAGGTCGACCGAGAACCCGAAGGGGTCGTTGTTGTTCACCCCGTTGTCGGTCAGCAGGTCGTTGATGATCGCGGGGGAGTCCCAGCCGTCGTTGTTGCGGTCGCTCTGGGTGTGGTCGGAGATGAGGAAGAGCCCGCCGCCGTTCTGCACGAAACGCAGAACAGCGGACTTCTCGGTCGCGCTGAGCCGGATGTTGGGCTCGGGGACGACGAAGGTGTCGAAGTTGGCGAGGTCGAGCGCGGCGCCGGTGCCGTAGCTGATGGTGGAGCCGGCGGGGAGGGTCTTGAGGCTGTACTGGCCGGTCTTCTGGAGGGCGACGCCCCAGGCGGAGAGGGCGCCGGTCCAGCTCTTCTCGGAGGTGGGGCCGGCGTTCTGGGCCAGCGGGTCGGGCTGGCTGGTGCTGATGATCCAGTCGGCGTTGCCGGCGGTCTCGGCCTTGCTGTTGTCGAACAGCACCCGGTGCTGGGTCCCGGTAACCCGGGGAGCGGCGGCCTGGGGAGCGGCGGCCTGGGCGGCGGGAGTGGCCAAGGCGGTGGGGGCGATACCGGTGAGGCCGGCCGCGAGCAGCGCCGCGGCGGCCAGTGCCGCAGCGGTTCGAATGCGGATCATATGCCTTTCCTCCGTGGTGAGTTGAGGTGTCGGCGCCCGAAGTATTCGCGCGTAGAACGTGAGTATCCGCGCGTGGCGGGGCCGCCGAAAGCCTCCGGAGGTTACAAGGATTTGTACGGTGCATGGCGATCGCCGGGATGGCCCTTCACACGCTCCGTGCCCGATCGCCGCCAATCCGTAATTGCACATGACTTGCAAGTACTTCCCCGCCGGGGGAAAGATGGCCCAGCTCCGTCGTCACCCCCCCCGAAAGGACGACACGATGTCCAGCCCCGCCGCAGGTGCCACCGCCGTCAGATGGCGCGACCGGCTCACCCGCGATGAGTGGGTCCGCCTGGCCGGCATGGGCGGCTTCATCCTCGCGCTGCACGTGATCGGCTGGTTCACCCTGCTCGCGGTCATCGCGCCCGAGCACTACGACGTCGGCGGCCAGGTCTTCGGCGCCGGTATGGGCCTCACCGCCTACACCCTCGGCATGCGGCACGCCTTCGACGCGGACCACATCGCCGCCATCGACAACACCACCCGCAAGCTGATGGGCCAGGGCAAGCGGCCGCTCTCGGTCGGCTTCTGGTTCTCGCTGGGCCACTCCTCGATCGTCTTCGGCCTCTGCGCGCTGCTCGCCTTCGGCATCCAGTCCCTCGCCGGGCAGGTGGAGTCGGACGACTCCACCCTGCACGAGACCACCGGCCTGATCGGCGTCTCCGTCTCCGGGACGTTCCTGCTGCTCATCGGTCTGATCAACCTGGGTGCCTTCAACGGCATCCTCAAGGTGTTCCGCAAGATGCGTCAGGGCGAGTTCGACGAGGCCGAGCTGGAGGCGCAGCTCGACAAGCGCGGCTTCATGAACCGCATCCTGGGCCGGGTCACCAGGGCCGTCACCAAGCCCTGGCACATGTACCCGGTCGGTCTGCTGTTCGGCCTGGGCTTCGACACCGCCACCGAGGTGTCCCTGCTGGTCCTGGCCGGCGGTGCGGCCGCGTTCCAACTGCCCTGGTACGCCCTGCTGGTGCTGCCGGTGCTGTTCGCGGCCGGGATGAGCCTGCTGGACACCATCGACGGTTCGTTCATGAACTTCGCCTACGAGTGGGCGTTCTCCAAGCCCGTCCGCAAGATCTACTACAACCTGACCGTCACCGGCCTGTCCGTGCTGGTCGCGCTGGTGATCGGCTCGATCGAACTGCTCGGGCTGCTCGGCGAGAAGCTGGACATCACCAGCGGGCCGATCGCCTGGATCAGCGAGCTGGACCTCAACTTCGTCGGCTACGCCATCGTCGGCCTGTTCGTGCTGACCTGGGTGGCGGCGATCGGGTACTGGAAGTTCGGCCGGGTCGAGGAGAAGTGGTCGGCCGGCCTGGCGACCGGGTCCACCACTGTCGAGCGCGAGTAGCCGCAGACGGCCGAGGGCCGGCCGGCCCGGGGGGTGAACCCCGGGCCGCCCGGCCCTTTCTCCTCGGTCCTCGCTGCTACCGGTCAGGGCGGGTCAGCGCCCGTGGATCTCCACCTTCGGGTAGGGGATGCCCCAGGAGCGCCAGATCCCGGCGTAGATCTTCACGCCACCGCGGCCCCGGTTGGCCTTCTTGGCGATGTCCTTGGCCCAGTACTTGGCCAGGTAGCTGAGCGCCCACAGGGCCCAGCCGACGATCCGCGCGGCGATGTGCGGGACCTTCTGCAGCACCTTGCCGACGAACTTCGCGAACCCGCCCGCCGCGTACAGCACGGCCGCCAGGGTGTTCGCCTCGCTCCGGCTGAAGGTCGCGGTGTACTTCTTGTACCAGGCCAGCCCGGTGAGGTCGTCCATGGTGATCGGATCGACCGGGTAGCCGTAGTGGTTGGGCGAGCCCTCCTGGAGCGGGTCGAGCTGCAGGAAGCGGCCGGTGCCGGAGTCGTAGACCCGGGCGCCCATCAGGGTCAGACCGCTGAGGCTGTCGCCGCCCCGCAGCGCCCCGCCGAGCCAGCCGTACTCGGTGCTCGCCGCGGCGTCCACCGGGTTGCCGTACTCGTCGTAGTGGTAGACGGCGAGGTCCTCGGTGCCGTCCGGGGAGAGCTGGACGGAGACGTCACCGTGCAGGTTGGTCAGCAGCAGGACGACGCCGCCGTCGGGGCCGGTGGCCGCCGTCAGCTGGCCGGTGAGGTCCTGGACGTTGCGGGTGAGCTTGCCCGCGGCCGTCCTGGACCAGGTGGGGCTGTCGGTACCGGCGCCGTAGTGGTTGGTGGACTGCTCGGTGACGGCCCAGGTGCCGTCGGCGCCCTTGGCCTCGGTGGTGACCGAGGCCAGCCGGCCGGCCGCGTCCAGGTCCCAGGTCTTGCGCTGGTCGCCGAGGGTCTCGCCGCGCAGCAGGTCGTTGACGTGGTAGCTCAGCGCGGTGCCCTTGGGCAGGGTGGTGGTGCGGCCGAGCGCGTCGTAGGCGTAGCCGGGGCCGGTGAGCCGGTCGGCGGTGTCGTGGCCGGAGTTGACGGTGGTGGTGACGGTGTCGTTGGTGGCCGGGTCACAGTCGTCCGAGACGGTGGTCAGGCCGGTCCGGTTGCTGTTCTTGTCGAAGGTGTAGGCGCGGCTGGAGCAGGCCAGGCCGGTGGTGTCGGCGGCCTTGGTGAGCCGGCCGGTCGAGTCGTAGGTGTAGTCGCTGGTGGTGCTGTTGCCGTCGCTCTGGGTCCGGCCGGCCTGCTGGCCGTGGACGGTGTAGTCGGCGGTGTCGGCCAGCAGGACGGTGCCCGACTGGTTGGTGTAGGTCTTGCCGGTCTTGATGCCCCGGCTGTCGTAGCTGGTGGTCAGGGTGTTGCCGCCGGGCAGCGTCTGGGTGGTCAGCCGGCCCTCGACGTCGTAGCCGGCGGTGAAGGTGCCCGCGACCGAGTCGGTGAGCGAGGTGGGCAGACCGCGCGGGTCCTTGGCGGTGTCGTAGCCGTAGGTGGTGGTGGACGGCACGGAGTCCGACCGCTTCACCACCCGGTCCAGCAGGTCGTACTCGGTGGTGGTGACGTTGCCCGCACCGTCGTCGTACGAGACCTCGCGGCCCAGCCGGTCGTAGCCCTGGGCGATGGTGGTCGTGCCGTTGGTGACCGTGGCGGGCTGGCCGTTGACCGGGTCGTAGCTCACGGTGAGGTCGGCCACCGGGGCGCCGGTGCCGCCGGTGACGGAGACCTTCGCCGGGCGCCCGGCGGCGTCGTAGCCGCGGGTGGTGGTGCGGGTGACGCCGTTGGCGACCTCGGTGAGGACGGTCGGGTTGCCCCAGCGGTCGTACTGCTGGGTCTTGGTCGGCAGCTGGAGCGGGTTGGCGCCGCCGCCGGCGATCTGCGCGGCCGGGCCGGTGGAGCAGACCAGGTCGGCCCACTCGGGGCGCCCGGCGCAGGCGCCGGTGCCGGTGGCGCTCCAGTACGTGGTCACCGTGGTGGCCGCGTCGGAGCCGTTGGAGTTGGGGCGGCTCTGGGTCACGACCCGGCCGGCCGCGTCGTAGCCGGTGGTGGTGGTGATCTTCAGATCGGCCGGGTCCTGGACGGTCCGCACGGGCAGGCCCTTGGCCCAGTCGTAGCCGGTCGCGGTGGTGCGGGCGTCGGCGTCGGCGGGGTAGCCGTCGACCCGGGCGCCGAAGGTCACCGTGGTGGAGCGGTCGCTGACGGCGGCGTCCGCCGGGCGGCCCTCGTCGTAGGCGGTGACGGTGTGGGCACGGGCCGGGACCTCGGCGCCGGCCGCGAGGGCCGGGCTGGTGCCGGAGGCGGCCAGGCCGTGCTCCAGGGTGACCAGTTGCAGCGGGTCGAGCTGGTCGACCAGGCGCTTGCCGTCGGCCGAGTACGCCGACAGCGAGGAGAGCACCTGGGCGCGGTCGGCCGTGGAGCGGCCGGCGATGCCCAGCTCCCGCAGGGTGGCGAGGTCCTTGCCGGTGGTGGCGAGGGCCAGGATGCGGTTCTCCGCGGAGAGGGTGCGCACCGTGCTGCCGAAGGCGTTGTACTCGGTGGTGGTGATGCCGCCGCCGGGGGTGGCGGTGTTGACCTCGCGCCCGGAGGCGTTGGTGTAGGTCAGCGAGGCGCGGGTGTACGCGTTGGTGCCGAGCGCCTTGCCGTCGTGGCTCGCCGGAACGGCGTCCGGCGGCAGCACGGCGGTGGCGTCGGTCGGGGCGTCGCTCTGGCCCCAGGCCGCGACGTCGGACGGGCCCAGCGGGTACGGCGCGTTGGCACCGCTCAGCGGGACGTCGTAGACGACGGAGGTGGTGGCGGTGCCGCTGGTGACGTCCTTGCTGCCCTGCTTGAGGGCGGGCCGGGAGGCCGCGAGCAGCATGCCGTCGCCGGCCGTGGCGGCGTTGCCGGCCTTGCCGTACTCCAGCGTCCACGGCAGCTCGCCGGGCCCGGTCGTGGTGGTGACCCGGCCGGCCGCGTCGTAGCCGTACGCGGTCTTCAGCGCCGGGCTGATCCGCGGGTCCCAGACCTCGCGCAGCCGGCCCGCGTCGTCGTACGCGTACTGGGTGACCACGACGGGGGTCGCCGCGGCGGCGCCCGGGTCGGTGGACCAGAGCCGGATCTGCTTCACCTGGCCGGTGACGTCGCCGAGCGCGGCGGAGGTGGCGGTGGTGGCGGTGGCGTAGACGTACTCCAGCACCCGGCAGCCGGCCGTGGCGGGCACGGCGGCGCAGGTGGCGGAGGCGGCCGCCGAGGTCGGCGCGACCACGTACTTCGGGCGGGCCAGGGTCTTGCCGCCGGTGACGACCTTCTCCGAGACCACGCTGGTGGTGGAGTTCTCGCTGGGCAGCGAGGAGCCGGTGGCCTGCCAGGTGGTGGCGGCCGGGTCGACCTTGGCGAAGGTGACGGTGGTGCCGGCGGTGTCCTTCAGGGTGAAGGAGCCGGTCAGCGCGCCGGTGAGGGTGAGGTCCTCGGCGCCGGGCTCGGGCTTCCAGCCGCCGGCGCCGGTGGCGGTGAAGCCGGTCTCGGCGCCGTCGGCGGAGACCACCGCGAGCGAGGTCGGCGACGTCTGACGGACGTACCGGTAGGCGACGTCGGTGATGTCGGCGGTGGTGCCGGAGCTCCACTGCGGGCCGAAGATCGCGGCCTGGCCCTCCTGTGCCGAGCCGTTGGCGGGGCGGCGGGAGGAGTAGGAGCGCTCGGCGGAGAGGCCGAAGCCCGCGGCGTCGGTGGCGGCGAGGGCGAGGTCACCGGTGAGGGTGTTGACCTTGCCCGGGCCGACGGTCGTCTCGGGCGCCGTGCCCGCGTTGCGGTCCACCGTGACGGTGTTGGGCTCGGTGGCGTCGGTGGCCGTGCCGTCGGTGAACACCGCGCGGACGTCCACCGGACCGTTCTCGGCCAGGGTGTCGGTGATGTTCCAGGTCAGCGCGGCCGGCTTGCCCGCGGGGGCGGCGAACGGCCAGCCGGTGACGGCCTTGCCGTCGGTGGTGGTGACGTTGGCGGCCGGCACGTCCTTCCAGGCGTCCGTCTCACCGCGCCGGTACTGGTAGCGCACGCCGGTGTAGGTGCTGTTGCCCTCCGCCTGGAGGGAGGTGCGGCGGGCCGGGCGCTCGCCGGCGCCGGGGGCGACCAGGGCCGAGCCCTTGCCCGCGTAGAAGGTGTACGTCTTGTCGGCGGAGACGTTGCCCGCCGCGTCCCGGGTGTGCGCGGTGACGGTGTGCGCGCCCGCCTTGAAGCCGAGCGTGGCCTTCACCGGGGCGCCGGTGGTGGCGACGGTGACCCAGGCGCCGCCGTCCAGCCGGTACTGGATGTCCTTCACGTCGCTGGTCGGCGGGGTGAAGGTGAAGGAGCCGCTGTAGCCGCCGTTCGCGTCCGGGGTGCCCGCCCACTGGCCGGCCGGGAAGTCCCCGGAGGACACGGTGGTCGTGCCCGGCGCGGTGGTGTCCACGGTGAACGAGCGGAAGCCGGACCAGGCGCTGTTGGCGGTGCCGTCCCAGGAGCGCGAGCGCCACTTGTAACCACCGGGCGCCAGCGCGGTGGTGGGCGACCAGGTGAAGGTCGAGCCGGAGGCCGCGTACGGGGTGTTGCCGGCCTGGAGGGCCGCGGTGCCGTTGGCGGCCCAGACCTCGAAGTCCAGCTTGATGTTGCCGCCGTCGGGGTCGGTCGCCTTGGCGGACAGGGTCGGCTTGGCGTCGCCGGTGAGCGCGCCGTCGGCCGGGCTGAGCAGGGTGGAGACGGCCGGCGGGGTGTTGTAGGTGACCGACAGGTACGGCGTGTTGGAGGACGCGTTGCCGGAGTTGAACTTCTTCCAGCCGTACGGGTCGCTCTCGTCGGTGGCCCGGATGCCCAGGGTGTTGCTGGCGTTGCCGTTGCCGGCCCAGGCCTGGACGAGGGCGGTGATGTCCTGGTTCACCCAGCCGTCGTTGCAGGAGCTGGAGTAGCCCTTGGTGGCCGTGGAGGTGGCCCACTTGCGGTTCCAGCCGGGCTGCGCCGTCCAGCGGGTGCTGGTGCTCGCGCTGCCGGTGTCCCAGACCTCCCAGCCCTTGGCGGTGCAGGACCAGGAGTGGAAGTTCCACAGGTTGAGCTTGCCGCTGGTGATCTGCTTGCCGCTGATCTTCGCCATCGGGAACTGCAGGAACGAACGGGCCTTCTGGCCGGAGCCGTTGTTGCCCAGCTTCAGCTCGGTCTGGGAGGAGACGTCGGTGCCGTACCCCTCCTGGACGAAGGTGTCGAAGCCGACGCCGATGTTGACCGCCGGGTCGATGGTGACGGGGTACTTGGTGTTCGGGTCGTTCAGGAAGGCCGCGTCGGGGGTGAGCGTCAGGTCGACGTCGTCGCCCCGCTGGGTCACCTTCAGGGTGACCGGCGCGGTGCGGGTGTGGTCGCCGCTGCGCTCGTCGACCTGGGCGTCCCACATCACCGGCGCGGGCAGCTGGCCGGCCTCCTGACCGGTCTTCGGGTCGAGGAAGGAGACCGAGTTGTCGGCGTTGTGCCGGGCCTGGAGGCCGGCCGCGTTCAGGGTGAGCGTGACGCTGCCGTTGGCGGCGACCGCCGAGCGGTCCTTGAGCTCCAGGAACTGCTCGAAGCCGGTCCGGGTGGACTCGATGACCAGGTCGGTGGCGGTGAGCGCGTTCTCGTACCGGGCCTTGGCGCCGTCCACGGTGGGCGCGGGCAGGGTGCCGCGCCAGGACAGCGACATCGCGGTGCCGGCGCCGTTGTCCAGCGAGAGCAGCGGAGTCGCCGGGGCCTGCTGGTCGCCGGCCGGGGCGCCGGCCGCCTTGAACCCGGACACGGCGGCGGGCGGGGTGGCGCCGGCCAGGGCGAGGTTCAGCGGGTGGCCCTTGGCCTTGACGCTGCCGTCCGCCTGCCGGGCGAGGTTCACGTCGATCGGCTGGAGCTTTCCGGACTTGTCCTTGTAGCGGACCGGCCCGGTGGCCATGTCGAGCGTGGTGGTGCCGTCCGGGTTGATCCAGGTGGTGGTGGACTCGGTGCGCTCGTCCGTCACCTCGATCCGGCGGTTCTCCAGCCGGGCCTTGAGGTGGGCGGTGGCGAGGTCCGGTGCCTCGGCCGGGCCGAGCGCCTGGGCCTGCTGGGGGGTCGGGGCCTGCGGGGTGACGGCGACGGCCTGGCCGGTCGCCATGATGACGGCGGCGGACTCGGCGGCCAGGACGACGGCGAGCGCGACGGCGGTCTTGCGCAGGACGCCGTTGTGGCGGCGCCGGGCGGTCGGGGGCGGTGCGGCGTCTCCGGCTCCTGGGCGGGGGAGTGCGCCGTGGGGGTGTGGCATCGGGCTCCTTTGAGGGTCTTGACGGCTTCGACGGGCTTGTTTCCGGCGGGCTCGACGGCTCGGCTCCGGCGGTCGGCTCCGACGGCTGGTGGAGCATGCCGACGGAGCTGCGCATAGCTCACGTGATGTGGCCATGCCAGTCATGAGGGGGTAAAGCGATCGATATGAATCGGCCAAAATGGCGGGGGACCGGGATGGGGGGAAACCCGCCCGGAAGATCAGAAAGCGCGCACGGTCGCGGAGTTACCCCAGCGGCAGTGCGAAGCGACCGGACGGCCCGGCCGCCAGGGCCCGGTCGAGCAGGGCCTTCGCCCGCAGCTCGGCCACGGCCTCGTCCGGCGCCCGGACGTACAGCACCAGACCGACGCCCTCCGGGACGGCGCGGGCACGCACGTGTTCCAGGCCGTCGCCCGGGCCCGCGGACCCCCACAGGGCGGCCTGGACGTCGGCGGCCCCGGCCTCGCCCGGCGGGGTGGCGGAGACGTCCAGGAGGGTCAGGTGGACGGCGAACACCGGGAGGTCAGTCCCACCCGATGGTGCCGCCGTCGACGGGGGCGCCGTCCCAGCCGACCGGTCCGGCCGGCGGGGTGTCCCAGCCGATGCCGCCGTCGTCGGCGCCGCCGGCGGCGGTCACGGTGACGGCGGCGGTGGCGGGCGCGGCGGGGGAGGGCTGGGCGACGAAGGCGGGTGCGGCGGCCGCGGCGAGGGCGAGGGCGAGAACGGTGACGGCGAGCGGGCGGACGGTCTTGGGCACGACGGTTCCTGTTCTGTGCAGGGGAGGTGCGGGGCTGTTCGGGCTCAGGGCTGTTCGGGCCCGGGACCCGGCCGGGTTCGGGGCTCGGCCGGGCTCTGGGACGAACGGAGGCGAACGGGACTGAACGGAGGTGAGGGTGGGTCACGAGGATGGCTGCGCGCAGGGTGAATCCTCCCGGCGTCCGCCCGGCGGCGGGAGGGGCAACCGCGGGCAGCATCAGGACAGGCAGCTTGCTGCAACCCCCGCCGGGCGCACCCCGCCGGGCGGCCGCCCGGGGCCGCCCGGGCGCTTGACCGGATCATGTCTTGTGGCGGCGCCGCGGCGGCGGAAAGATCGAACCGGTGGGCCGACCGGACATCCGTTCGACTGATCAGGGGTCGCTGAAGTGCTGGAGCTGCTGGGGCTGGACGCGACCGCCGAGGCCGTCTACCGGGAGATGCTGACCGACCCCGAGGGTGGCGTCGCCGAACTCTGCGAGCGGCTCCGACTCCCCGAGGCCGCCGTCCGCGAGGCCCTGGACCGGCTCGCCGACCTCACCCTGCTGCGGGCCTCCCGTGACCGCCCCGGCGCGTTCTGGCCGGTCAGCCCGGAGCGCGGCCTGGAACTGCTGCTGCGCCGGCAGGAGGAGGAACTCGCGCGCCGCCAGCAGGAGCTGGCCGTCTCCAAGGCGGCCGTCGCGCGGGCCGTCGCCGAGTACGCCATGCTGCGCACCAGCACCCTGGTGGACGGTGGCGAGCGGCTGGTGGGCCTGGACGCGATCCAGGCCAAGCTGGAGGTGCTGACGGCCCGGCTGGCCGGCGAGTGCCTGGCGGTGATGCCCGGCGGCGCGCAGTCCGCGGCCAGCCTGGCCGCCTCCCGGCCGCTGGACGAGGACGCCCTGCGGCGCGGGATGAGTCTGCGGACCATCTATCAGGACAGCGTCCGCAACGACCCGGAGACCTTCGCCTACGCCCGCTGGATGACCGGCCTCGGCGGCAAGGTGCGCACCGCACCCGTGCTGCCGCCCCGGATGCTGGTGTTCGACCGGCGCGCGGCCGTGGTGCCGATCGACCCGGAGAACACCCGGCTCGGCGCGCTGTGCACGGAGGAGCCGGGCATCGTCGCCTCGCTGGTCGCCCTCTTCGAGCAGACCTGGGAGACCGCCGTCCCGCTCGGCGACGACCAGCCCGAGGACGTCGGCACGGGCCTGAGCGCCGGCGAGCGCGAGCTGCTGCGGCTGCTCTCCACCGGGCTCACCGACGACGCGGCGGCCAAGCGGCTCGGCGTCTCGGTGCGGACGGTACGCCGGCAGATGGCCGCGCTGATGGAGCGGCTGGACGCGGCGAGCCGGTTCGAGGCGGGTCTGAAGGCGGCTCAGCGGGGCTGGCTGTAGGGCTTCGTGCGGGCCGGAGACCTGGGCGGCGGTACCGAAAGTTCACCACCGGGGTCTTGTCGCGTCATTTTCTACGCGCGTATCTTGAGCGCTGCGGGGGACGGCCGTCCGGCTCCCGCGGCTGTCTTCTACGCGGGTAGCGCGCTGTCCGCGCCTGCCTGACCCACCCTCACGGCCCGGCGGTCCCACCTGCGCCGGGCGAACGTGCCACCCCCGTCCGCCGTGTCCCGACCGTGCCGCACGGCTGAGCAAGGAGTCCTGCCCCGGTGACCACGCCCCCCGCTCCCCGCCCCCGCTCCCGCCGGGCCCTGCTGCGCGCCACCCTCCTCCCGGCCGGGCTGGCCGTCTCGCTGGTGCTCGTCCCGCTGCCGGCCGCCGTGGCCGCGCCCTCCGCCGACGCGGTGATCTCCGAGGTGTACGGCGGTGGCGGCAACTCCGGTGCCACCCTGAAGAACGACTTCGTCGAGCTGGCCAACAAGGGCGGTGCGGCCTTCGGCCTGGACGGCTGGAGCGTCCAGTACATATCCGGGACCCCGGGCCCGGCCTCCCAGTGGGGCGTCACCCCGCTGACCGGCTCGATCGCCCCCGGCGGCCGCTACCTGGTCGGCGAGGCGGCCGGCGCCGGCGGCACCGTCGACCTGCCGACCCCGGACGCGGCCGGCTCGCTGGCGCTGTCCGGCACCAGCGGCACCGTCGCCCTCGTCCGCGGCACCGACCCGCTGACCTGCAAGACCGCCGCCGACTGCGCCGCCGACCCGCGCGTGCGCGACCTGGCCGGCTTCGGCACCGCCGTGATCCACGAGGGCTCGGCCGCCGCCGCCGGGGCCTCCAACACCGCCTCGGTGGCCCGCCGGGCCGACCTCGCCGACACCGACGACAACGCGGCCGACTTCACCGCCGGCGCCCCGACGCCGACCAACAGCAAGGGAGAGGTCGCCGAGGGCTCCACCCCGACCGGCCCGACCGAGCCGGGCAGCGTCCGGATCCATGACATCCAGGGCAGCACCCGCCTCTCGACCCGTACCGGTGCGACCATCGCGGGCGTGCCCGGCATCGTCACCGGCGTCCGCGGCTACGGCTCCAAGGGCTTCTGGATCCAGGACCCGAACCCGGACGCCGACCCGGCCACCAGCGAGGGCATCTTCGTCTACACCGGCAGCGCCACCCCGACCGTCAAGGTCGGCGACTCGGTGCTGGTCACCGGCAAGGTGACGGAGTACTACCCGAACTTCAACAGCGGCTCGCAGTCGCTCACCCAGCTCACCAACCCGGCCGTCACCGTGGTCTCCTCCGGCAACCCGCTGCCGGCGCCGGTCGTCGTGGACACCCGCAACATCCCCGGCACCTACACCCCGCAGGCCCCGGCGGGCGGCACCATCGAGTCGCTCCCGCTCCAGCCGGAGAAGTACACCCTGGACTTCTTCGAGTCCCTGGAGGGCATGCTCGTCCAGGTCAAGGACGTCCGGGTGATCCAGGCGACGGACAAGTACAACGAGCTCTGGGTCGCCGCCGACAAGCAGGACCAGAAGAGCGCGCGCGGCGGCGTGCTGTACGAGTCGTACGCCGAGCCCAACGTCGGCCGCCTGATGGTGCAGCAGCAGGCGCCGGTCTCCCAGCAGCCGTTCCCGGTCGCCAACGTCGGCGACGTGCTGACCGGCACCACCACCGGCCCGCTGGACTACAACGCCTTCGGCGGCTACACCCTCGTCGCGGGCACCCTCGGCGCGCTCCAGGACAACCACCTCCAGCGCGAGGTGACGGCCCCGACCGCCGACCGCGAACTCTCCATCGCCACCTACAACGTGGAGAACCTCGCCCCCGGCAACCCGGACGCCAAGTTCGCCGAGCTGGCCCAGGGCGTCGTCACCAACCTGCGCTCGCCCGACATCGTCGCCCTGGAGGAGATCCAGGACAACAACGGCGCCACCAACGACGGCACGGTGGACGCGAGCGAGACCGTCGCCAAGTTCATCGCCGCGATCAAGGCGGCCGGCGGCCCGGCCTACGAGTGGCGCTCGGTGGACCCGGAGAACAACAAGGACGGTGGCGAGCCCGGCGGCAACATCCGCCAGGTCTTCCTGTTCAACCCGCAGCGGGTCTCCTTCACCGACATCCCCGGCGGCTCCGCGACCTCCGCCGTGGACGTGGCCGGCAAGGGCTCCGCCGCCTCGCTGACCGCCTCGCCCGGCCGGATCTCGCCCACCGACGAGGCCTGGGCCAACAGCCGCAAGCCGCTGGTCGGCCAGTTCGACTTCCGCGGCAAGAAGGTCTTCGTCATCGCCAACCACTTCAACAGCAAGGGCGGCGACCAGGGCATCGACAGCCGCTTCCAGGCCCCGGTCCGCAGCTCCGAGGCGCAGCGGATCAAGCAGGCCACCGTCGAGCAGGCCTTCGTCGCCAAGCTGCTGGCCGCGGACAGGAACGCGAAGATCGTCTCGCTGGGCGACTTCAACGACTACCAGTTCTCGCCCGCGCTGGCCGCGCTCACCAAGGACCGGGTGCTGCGCGACCTGGTGAACGAGCTGCCGGAGAAGGAGCAGTACTCCTACGTCTACCAGGGCAACTCGCAGGTGCTGGACCACATCCTGGTCAGCCCCGAGGTCGGGTACGCCAAGTACGACGTGGTGCACATCAACAGTGAGTTCGCCCAGCAGGCGAGCGACCACGACCCGCAGGTGGTCCGCATCAAGCCGTAGTGTGCGAGACCGAGGGGGCGCGACCGGGGTTCGGTCGCGCCCCCTCGGGCGCTTTCCGGGTCGGCTGTCCGGGCCGGCCGGCCGCCCGGGCCGGCGTCAGCGCAGGGCGGCGAGCACCGCGTCCGCCATCACCTTCTCGCCGGTCGCGTTCGGGTGGAACGGCACGGCGGGGGAGCCCGGCAGCGCGCCCTCGATCCAGCGGTCGGCGGAGCAGACGTCGTGGCCGGCGGTCGGGGCCGCGGTGTCCACGTAGGTGGCGCCGCCCGCGGCGGCGGTCGACCGGAGCATGGTGTTCAGCCGGCCGAGCACGCCGTGCAGGTACTCGACGTCCCCCGGGGTGATGGGCTGGCGCAGTACGCAGGCCGCCCCGTCGGCGGGCAGCACGGACGGGTAACCGACCACCAGCACACGGGCGTTCGGCGCCTTGGCGTGGATCCGCCGCAGTGCGTCGGCGATCTTCGGCCCGGCGGCGGCGATCCGGTCGGCGAGGTCGTCGTTGCCGTACTGCCAGGACCAGCTGCTCCAGTCCCGGTAGCCGTGGTTGTAGACGTCCCGGCAGGGCGTGCCCAGCGGGTTGACCACCGCGCCGGCGAGGCAGGTGGCGATCACGTCGCCGACCCCGAGGTCACTGGTGCCGAGGTCGTTGCCGCCGATGCCGAGGGTCACCAGGTCGGTGTCGGCGGTGACGGCGTCCAGTTGCGGGTCGTTGACCCGGAGGAAGGCGTCGTACTGGGGCTGCGTCATCGCCTTCACCTTGGCCGCGGCGCAGGTGACATCGGTGTACGCGCCCGCCTTGAGGGCGGCGGCCACCAGGTGGCCGTAGTTGCGGTCGGAGCGCAGGCAGAGGCCGGCCGACTGGCCGGGCACACCGGCGCCGGCGGCGTACGAGTCGCCCAGCGCGACGTAGTGCCGGGGGGCGGCGGTGGCGGCCTGCGCGCTGGTGGAGGTCAGGGCGAGCGCGGCGCCCAGGGCGACGGCGCCGAGCAGGGCGGACTTCTCGGCCGAACGGGATTTCGGGGCAGGGCGGAGCACGGTTCCTCCTGGGGGGGAGAGAAACGGGTGGGGGGCGTGCGAGCCGGGCCACAGCTACTGCTACTGGCAGGTAAGTTACTGCCAGGTTTCGCCTCCGTCCATGCACCGGGCGGAATTTCCCGAAAAACCGTCAGGGATATTCCCGAATAACGCTCCACCGGGTATCGGCGGTATTTCCGGTACACCGCGGAGCGGAATTCCCGCCGCGGCTTGTTACCGACCGGTTGACTGGCCCCGCCGCAGGCCGCAGTATCGGGCGCACAGCGGCGGCGCCCCCTCGCCGCCCGGACGGCCGATGGAGGACCCGCATGGCCCTGGACGCCGACGTCATCGTCATCGGAGCCGGACTCTCGGGGCTCGCCGCGACCGCCGAACTCGCCGACGCCGGACGGAAGGTGATCCTGCTCGACCAGGAGCCCGCGGCCTCGCTCGGCGGTCAGGCGCACTGGTCCTTCGGCGGCCTCTTCCTGGTCGACTCGCCCGAGCAGCGCCGGATGCGCATCCGCGACTCGCCCGCGCTCGCCTGGCAGGACTGGCTCGGCAGCGCCGGCTTCGACCGCCCCGAGGACGCCTGGCCGCGCCGCTGGGCCGAGGCCTACGTCGACTTCGCGGCGGGGGAGAAGCGGGCCTGGCTGCGCGCGCAGGGGGTGCGGTTCTTCCCGGTCGTCGGCTGGGCCGAGCGCGGCGGGCTGCTCGCCGACGGCCCCGGCAACTCCGTCCCCCGGTTCCACATCACCTGGGGCACCGGGCCCGGGCTGCTCGAACCCTTCGTCCGGCGGGTCCGGGCCGCCGCCGGGCGCGGCCTGGTGGACCTGCGCTTCCGCCACCGGGTCACCGGCCTGTCCGCGCACGCCGGGGCGGTCGACACCGTCAGCGGCGAGGTGCTGGTGCCCAGCGGCGCCGTGCGCGGCGCGGCGAGCTCCCGGGAGGTGGCCGGCGCCTTCGAACTGCGCGCCCAGGCCGTGATCGTCACCTCCGGCGGCATCGGCGGCAACCACGGCCTCGTCCGCAAGGCCTGGCCCGCCCGGCTCGGCACCCCGCCCGCCCGGCTGCTCTCCGGTGTCCCCGCGCACGTGGACGGTCTGATGCTGGAGATCACCGGCGGGGCCGGCGGCAACCTGATCAACGGTGACCGGATGTGGCACTACACCGAGGGCATCGAGAACTGGGACCCGGTCTGGGCCCGGCACGGCATCCGCATCCTGCCCGGCCCCTCCTCGCTCTGGCTGGACGCCCGCGGGCGGCGGCTGCCCGTGCCGCTCTTCCCCGGCTTCGACACCCTCGGCACGCTCGACCACATCATGTCCACCGGGCACGACCACACCTGGTTCGTGCTCAACCAGAAGATCGTCGAGAAGGAGTTCACCCTCTCCGGCTCCGAGCAGAACCCCGACCTCACCGGCCGCTCCCTGCGCGGCGTCCTCGGCCGCGCGCTGCCCGGTGCGCCCGGTCCGGTCCGGGCGCACCTGCGGCACGGCCCCGACTTCGTGGTCGCGGGCAACCTGTCCGACCTGGCCCGCGGCATGAACGCCAGGACCCGTCAGGCGCTGATCGACCCGGACGAACTGCGCCGGGTCGTCGAGGCCCGGGACCGCCAGCTGGCCAACCCCTTCGCCAAGGACCTCCAGGTCACCGCCATCCACGGCGCCCGCCGCTACCTCGGCGACAAGCTGATCCGCACCGCCGCGCCGCACCGCCTCCTCGACCCGGCCGCCGCCCCGCTGATCGCCGTCCGGCTCCGCGTCCTCACCCGCAAGTCGCTCGGCGGCCTGGAGACCGACCTCTCCGGCCGCGTCCTGCGGCCCGGCGGCGAGGTCCTGGAAGGCGTGTACGCGGCCGGCGAGGCGGCCGGCTTCGGCGGCGGCGGTGTGCACGGCTACCGCTCCCTGGAGGGGACCTTCCTCGGCGGCTGCCTCTTCTCCGGCCGCACGGCGGGCCGCGCGGCGGCGGCCGCGACGGCGTAGCGGCGAGGCGTGGTGGCGAGGCGTGGCGGCGACGGCGTGTCGGCCGGCATCGACATGGCACTCCACCTGGTCGAACGCCTCGCGGGGGAGCAACTGGCCCGCACCGTCCAGCTCTTCATCGAGTACGGCCCGCAGCCGCCCCTGGGCGGTATCGACGGGAGCCCGGCCGACCTGGACTCCTTCAGGCCCCAGGCACGCGCCATGCTCGATTCGGCGCCGGCGGACCACCCCGAACTCCTGGCCCGCCTGACGGACCGACACCGCGGCCCCGCCGCCGGGCCGGTGTCAGCCGGTGAACGCGCCGGCCCGGCGGCGGGAGCGGAGCACGGCTGCGGCGACGAAGCCGATCACCCCGGCGACGAGCAGCAGCCCGCCCCCGCCGACCGCGGCCAGCGGGGCGACCAGGCCGACCGGCAGCGGCTCCGAGCCGCCGCTGTGCCAGACCACCCGCTCGCGGACGTCCGCGGCGGCGACGGTGCCCTGCTGGTCGTCGAGGAACATCCGGGAGTCGACCGATTCGGCGCGGTAGTCGCCGAGCAGGAAGACCCGCCCCGGCGGCACGGTCGCGGTGTACGCGGGGAAGTTCCCGTTGGGCGAGCCGTCGTAGGTGTAAGGCTCGGTCAGTGGCTGCCCGTTGACGGTGACCGGCCCGTCGGCGCGGCAGGTCACCCGGTCACCGCCGAGGCCGACGACCCGCTTGACGATCAGGCCCGACATGGTCCACGGCGACTCCACGAGGACGACGTCGCCCCGCCGTACCTCGGAGGCCCGCACCGTCTCGGTGAGGATCCGGCCGCCCGGCTTCAGCGTCGGGCTCATCCCCCCGCTCTGCAGGGTGCGCGGCGAGTAGTCGAACGCCACCAGCACCAGCCCCAGCACCGCGGTCAGCAGCCCCGCCGCCGCCACCCCGGCCGATGTCCAGAGCGGCCACCGCTTCGGCCGTCCGGATCCCGGTCCCGTGACCAGCGCCATGCGTCGCTCCTCTCGCACCGCGCGGACACCCCGCGCGATCGCGGGACACCTTAGCGGTCGTGATCGCGGGACGCCTCAGCGCTCGTCGGTCAGGCCGAGCCGCAGGTGGTCCACGTGGTAGACGGCCTGGTCGAGGAGGGCGGCGACATGATCGTCGTGGAGGGAGTAGACGACCGAGCGGCCGCGGCGTTCGCCGACCACGAGGCCGAGGTTGCGCAGCAGGCGCAGCTGGTGGGAGCAGGCGGACTGCTCCATGCCGACGGCGTCGGCGAGTTCGGTGGCGGCGCGCGGGCCCTCGCGGAGTTCGGCGAGTATCAGCAGCCGGGAGGGGGTGGCGAGGGCCTGGAGGGTGCTCGCCACCTTGGCCGCGTTGGACGCGTCCAGACGCATCCGCGGCACGGCGTTCTCGGCGGTGGCGTGTCCCATGGGGGCATCCTACGGTGGCCGTGATGAATGAAAGCTTGTTCATGTGTTCCTGTATCGTGACGCCCATGTCCGCCACCGTGCTCACCCGTCCGGCCCCCGCCGCCCCCGCGGCACCGCACCCGCGCCGCACCCGCGTGCTGGCCCTGCCCGAGGCGCGCTGGGCGGCCGCCGCCACCGTCGCCTTCCTGGCCGCGCTCGCCGTCCACCTGCCCGGCGGGCCCGCCTGGGCGTACGGCCCGCTGTACGCCGTCGCCTACCTCGCGGGCGGCTGGGAACCGGCCTGGGCCGGACTGCGGGCGCTGCGCGGGAGGACCCTGGACGTGGACCTGCTGATGGTGGTCGCCGCGCTCGGCGCCGCCGCCATCGGACAGGTGCTGGACGGTGCGCTGCTGATCGTGATCTTCGCGACCAGCGGCGCCCTGGAGGCACTGGCCACCGCCCGCACCGCCGACTCCGTCCGCGGCCTGCTCGACCTCGCCCCGGCCACCGCCTGCCGGTTCACCGCCGACGGCCGGGAGGAGACCGTCCCCACCGCCGAACTCGCCGTCGGCGACACCGTGCTGATCCGCCCCGGCGAGCGGATCGGCGCCGACGGCCTGGTGCTGGACGGCCGTAGCGACGTCGACCAGGCCACCATCACCGGTGAACCGCTGCCCGCGGCCAAGGCCCCCGGCGACGAGGTGTACGCCGGCACGCTGAACGGCGCCGGCGCGCTGCGCGTCCGCGTCGGGCGCGACGCCGCCGACACCGTGATCGCCCGGATCGTCGCCCTGGTCGAGGAGGCCTCCGAGACCAAGGCGCCCACCCAGCTCTTCATCGAGAAGGTCGAACAGCGCTACGCCGCCGGCCTGGTGGCGGCCACCCTGCTGCTGTTCGCCGTCCCGCTCGCGTTCGGCGCGGAGCTGACCGGCACCCTGCTGCGCGCCATGACCTTCATGATCGTCGCCTCGCCGTGCGCCGTGGTGCTCGCCACCATGCCGCCGCTGCTCTCCGCCATCGCCAACGCCGGACGGCACGGCGTGCTGGTCAAGTCGGCGGTGGTGATGGAGCGCCTCGGCCAGGTGGACGCGGCCGCCCTGGACAAGACCGGCACCCTCACCGAGGGCACCCCCCGGGTCACCGAACTGCGCCCGTCGGCCGGCCTCACCGAGGACGAACTGCTGGCCCTCGCGGCCGCCGCCGAGCACCCCAGCGAGCACCCGCTGGCCCGCGCGGTGGTCGCCGCCGCCCGCGAGCGCGGCCTCGCCGTCCCGGCCGCCGCCGACTTCGTCTCCACCCCGGGCGTCGGCGTCCGCGCGGTGGTCGGCGACGCGGTGATCGCGGTCGGCGCGCCGGGCCCGCACCGCGCCCACCCGCAGGTCGTCGAACTGGAGGAGGCCGGCCGCACCGCCGCCGTGGTGCTGCGCGACGGCGAACCCGTCGGCGTCCTCGGTCTCGCCGACCGCCCGCGCGAGCAGGCCGCGGCCGCCGTACGGGGCCTGGCCGCGCTGACCGGGCGGCCCCCGGTCCTGCTCACCGGGGACAACCCGCGCGCCGCCGCCCGGCTGGCCCGGGAGGTCGGCCTCACCGACGTCCGGGGCGGGCTGCTGCCGCAGGACAAGGTGGCCGCCGTCCGTCAACTGGCCGACGGCGGCCGCCGGGTGCTGATGGTGGGCGACGGCGTCAACGACGCGCCCGCGCTGGCGGCCGCGCACAGCGGCATCGCGCTCGGCCGGGCGGGCTCGGACCTCGCGCTGGAGACCGCCGACGCGGTGGTGGTGCGCGACGAACTGACCGTCGTCCCGGCCGTGGTGGCGCTCTCCCGGCGGGCCCGCCGGCTGGTGGTGCAGAACCTGGTGATCGCCGGGGCGTTCATCACCGCCCTGGTGGTCTGGGACCTGGCGGGTACGCTGCCACTGCCGCTCGGTGTCGCCGGGCACGAGGGCTCCACCGTGCTGGTCGGCCTCAACGGCCTGCGGCTGCTGCGCGAACGGGCCTGGCAGCGGGCCCTGGAGAACGAGTAGGGCCCTGGACCACGAGGAGAGCTGATCCGATGAGCCGTCGAGACCGCGAGCGCAGGCCGGCGCCCGCAGCCCCGGTGACCGTCACCGTCTGCCGGGGCTGCTGCTGCGGCACCCAGGAGAAGCACCCGGGCGTCGACCACGCCGGCCAGTACGAGCGGCTGCGCGAGGCGGTCGGCGCCGCCGGCAAGGTCCGGGCGGTGAAGTGCCTGGACGCCTGCGCGCAGTCCAACGTCGTGGTGGTCGGCCCCTCCGGCGAGGGCCGGCTGGCGGGCGGCCGCCCGGTCTGGCTCGGCTGGGTGCTGGCCGAGGACATGATCGACGAGATAGCCGAGTGGGTGCACGCCGGTGGCCCCGGCCTGGCCGACCCGCCCGGTCTGCTGGACCTCCAGCAGATCACCGTCTCCCGCCGGGTCCGCGACGGTCTCCCGGGCTGATCCGGACCGCGCCGCCGGGCACTACCATTTCCAGCAGTGCCGGCATGGGAGGAATGACGACGTGACCACGGTCTGCCGTATCTGTGCGGGCACCGGCCGCACCGCCGGCCTCAGCTGCCGCACCTGTCAGGGCACCGGCACCACCGAGGTCGGCGGCGGTGGCGGCAACTGCTTCCTCTGCGACGGCACCGGCGTCTACGTCCGCTACCGCGTCGATGCCACCGGCGCCAAGCACGCCTACCGCGACGAGATCTGCCGCACCTGCGACGGCACCGGCAACCGGGCCCCCTCCACCTGGGACGACCCGGCCTCGTAGACGCCTGCCCGTGCCACCAGCACGAGCCGGCGCGCCCGGCGGCGCACCGCGGCAGGGGGAACGGGCGGTCCTGGCGCGTCGGCAGCGGTCAGGGCGAGATCCCCAGGTGCCGCAGGCCGCCCAGGAGGTGGGTGCGGAAGGCGGGGTCGGCGTAGGCCTCGGGGGAGTGGCCGAGGGAGGTGTAGAAGGTGGGGGCGCCGTCGTGTTCGCCGCACCAGGCGAGCGGGTGGGCCGGGCCCCGGCCCATGGTGGCGCCCCGGTAGTCGGCCTCGTCGACGGTGAGCAGGACGCGGGCGCCGTTCTCGCGCGGGTCGGAGCGGAAGTCGTACCACTCGTCGGTCCACTCCCAGCGGGCCGGCAGATGGGCGGTGGCCGGGTGGCCGGGGTCGGCGACGCGGACGGGGGCGGCCTGGATCGGCGGGTGGCCGGCGAAGCGGGCGCCGACCAGGCCCTCGAACCAGGGCCAGTCGTACGCGGTGGTGGACGCCGCGTGCACGCCCAGCCAGCCGTGACCGGCGGTCAGGTGGGCGCGCAGCGCGTCCTGGCCGGCCTCGTCGAGGACGTCGCCGCCGGTGGAGAGGAAGACCACGGCCGCGTACCGGCGCAGCGCGTCCGGCCGGAAGGCCGCCGGGTCCTCGGTGGCGTCGGCCGTGAAGCCGTGCCGCTCGCCGAGTTCGCGGAAGGCCCGGGCGCCGTCGACGGCCGAGGCGTGCCAGAAGCGCAGGTTGCGACTGTAGATCAGGATCCGGGTCATGACGGATGATCCTGCCAGGTACGCATACGCACCGGCCCTTTACCGAAGCATGGTCGAACGTTGGCGTTCGACTGACCGGCGCGCTGCGGCTCGTTCACCGCGCGTCCGCGTGCGGTCAACGCGTCGCTGGAAGAGTCCCGCCCATGGATATTCCGAACATGGGCGTGCCCGCGAAGCTCGCCGACCGCATGAGCATGGCCGAGCAGCACGAGTACCTGCGGGCCCGTCACTCCCGCCGCCGGATGCTGCGGGCCGGCGCCGTCACCGTTGGCGCGCTGGCGGTGGGCGGTGCGCTGGGCACCGGCACCGCGACCGCGGCGCCGGCCGGCCCCCAGCTGCTGACGGGCGGTGTGGCGGACGGCATCGACGGTTCGCTGGTCGCCCCGATCGGGCGTCACCTCTCCTTCGGGCCGGAGCCGGACACCCAGTTCCGGGTCTCCTGGCAGGTCCCGGCCCCGGTGAAGAAGCCGTACCTGCGCTTCGGCAAGCAGCCGTGGGACCTCAGCCACAAGGTCCAGGCCGAGGTGCGCGCCCTGCACACCCCCGCGCTGACCCCGACCGGCCAGCCGGTGGACCAGTACTACCTGCACGTCGCGCTGGAGGACCTGCAGCCCGACACCACCTACTACTACGGTGTCGGCCACCAGGGCTTCGACCCGGCCTCGCAGCAGGCGATCTCCACCCTGAGCACCTTCCGCACCGCGCCCTCGCGCGACCACCGCTGGGGCAAGGTGTACGAGCCGTTCACCTTCACCGCCTTCGGCGACCAGGGCGTCAGCTCGCACGCGGCCGGCAACGACCACATCATCCTGGCCCAGAACCCGGCCTTCCACCTGCACGCCGGCGACATCTGCTACGCCGACCCGGCCGGCTCCGGCCAGGACTCGGACAAGACCTCCTACAACGCCCGTACCTGGGACGCCTTCCTGGCCCAGACTGAGACGGTGGCGTCCAAGGTGCCGTGGATGGTCTCCTACGGCAACCACGACATGGAGGCCTGGTACTCGCACAACGGCTACGGCGGCGAGAACACCCGCTTCTTCCTGCCGGACAACGGCCCGGACCCGCGCACCGTCCCCGGCGTCTACACCTTCCGTTACAAGAACGTCGGCGTCATCTCGCTGGACGCCAACGACGTCTCCTACGAGATCCCGGCCAACCTGGGCATCTCGGCGGGCAAGCAGACCAAGTGGCTGCAGCGCACCCTGAAGGACCTGCGCAACGACGAGACCATCGACTTCGTCGTGGTCTTCTTCCACCACTGCGCCTTCTCCACCACCCACCAGCACGCCTCCGAGGGCGGTGTCCGCGAGGCGTGGGTGCCGCTGTTCGAGAAGTACCGGGTGGACCTGGTGATCAACGGCCACAACCACGTCTACGAGCGCACCGACGCGATCCTCGGCAACAAGGTCTCCAAGGCGGTGCCGAGCGGCGCCACCATCGAGCCGGCCACCGACGGCGTGGTGTACGTGACGGCGGGCGCGGCCGGCCGCAGCCTGTACTACTTCGACGCGCCGGACACCTACGAGGGCCACGAGAAGCGGCTCGACTCGGTGAACACCTACCACTTCGCCAAGGGCGGCGTGAAGGTGACCGAGACGGTCGAGTGGTCCCGGGTGCGCTACACCGGTTACTCCTTCATCAAGGTCGACGTCACCCCGGCCCACCTGGGTCAGAAGTCGGCCATGAAGGTGACCGCGCTGGCCGAGGACGGCACGCAGGTCGACCACTACACGATCCTGCGCAAGGTCGGCGAGGGCTGGGACAGCACCACCGACGACGACGGCCACGGCGGTGGCTGGGGCTGGTAACCGGCCCTGCGGGGAAGCGTGTTGACGGGCCCCGGCGCCGAAGGGGAGCCCCCGGTGCCGGGGCCTCAGCGCCGGGGCCCGTACATGATGACGGCGACCCCGGCCAGGCAGATCAGTGCCCCGGCGACGTCGTAGCGGGTGGGCCGGAAGCCGTCCACCGCCATGCCCCAGAGCAGTGAGCCGGCCACGAACACCCCACCGTACGCGGCCAGCACCCGGCCGAAGTGGCTGTCCGGCTGGAGCGCGGCGACGAAGCCGTAGCCGCCGAGCACCACCACGCCGACCCCGGCCAGCCACCACGGCCGGGCCTCGCGCACGCTCTGCCAGATCAGCCAGCAGCCACCGATCTCGGCGAGCGCGGCGAGGGCGAACAGGGCGACGGAACGCAGCACGGTCATGGACGCCGAGCCTACGTCGTCGGTCCCGGGCCGCCGGAACCGCGCCGGCCGGGCCGGTCCGCTCAGACCTGCCGGTACGTGGTGAGGAAGCGGCCGATCCGGTTGATCGCCGTCTCCAGGTCGTCGGCCCGGGGGAGGGTGACGAAGCGGAAGTGGTCCGGGCGCGGCCAGTTGAAGCCGGTGCCCTGGACGACGTGGATCTTCTCGCGGAGCAGCAGGTCCAGCACGAACTGCTCGTCGTCGACGATCCGGTGCACCGCCGGGTCGAGCCTGGCGAAGGCGTACAGCGCGCCCTTGGGCTTGACGCAGCTGACGCCGGGGATCTCGTTCAGCGCCTTGAACGCGACGTCCCGCTGTTCGGCCAGCCGGCCGGTGGGCAGCACCAGGTCGTTGATGGACTGGTGGCCGCCGAGCGCGGCCTGCACCGCGTACTGGGCGGGGACGTTGGGGCAGAGCCGCATGCCGGAGAGCATGGTCAGGCCCTCCAGGTAGTCGGAGGCGTGCTGCTTCGGCCCGGAGACGACCAGCCAGCCGCTGCGGAAGCCCGCCACCCGGTAGGACTTGGAGAGTCCGTTGAAGGTGAGGGTGAGCACGTCGTCGGCGAGCGCGGCCAGGCAGTGGTGCTCGGTGCCGTCGTAGAGGATCTTGTCGTAGATCTCGTCGGCCAGCACCATCAGCTGATGGCGGCGGGCGAGGTCGAGGATGCCCTCCAGCAGTTCCTTCGGATAGACCGCGCCGGTGGGGTTGTTGGGGTTGATGACGACGATGGCCTTGGTGCGGGCCGTGATCTTGGACGCGATGTCGTCGAGGTCGGGGTACCACTCCGCCTCCTCGTCGCAGGCGTAGTGCACCGCCTTGCCGCCGGCGAGCCGGATCACCGCCGTCCAGAGCGGGTAGTCGGGCATCGGGACGAGCACCTCGTCGCCGTCGTCCACCAGGGCGGTGACGGCCATCTGGATCAGCTCGGAGACGCCGTTGCCGAGGTAGACGTCGTTGACGGTGACCCCGTCGACGCCGCGCTGCTGGTAGTACTGCACCACCGCGCGCCGGGCCGGCAGGATGCCGCGCGAGTCGCTGTAGCCGTGCGCGTTGGGCAGGTTGCGGATGATGTCCTGGAGGATCTCTTCGGGCGCCTCGAAGCCGAACGTGGCCGGGTTGCCGGTGTTCAGCCGCAGCACGCTGTGCCCGGCCTCCTCCAGCGCGTTGGCCCGGTCGACCACCGGGCCCCGGATCTCGTAGCACACGCCTGTCAGCTTGCTGGACTGCCGAAACTCCATCTGCGGCCTCCCGACCCGTCACCCGCCGTGGCCGTACGCGCCACCGGCGCGCCGTCCTGGTTGCTTTGTTCTACCAAGTAAGCACTTGGAAAGTCCAACCTTTTGGCTATGCTGATCCACATGTCACGCCGAAGCTACGACCAGTACTGCGCCGTCGCCCGCGCCCTGGACGCGGTGGGGGAGCGCTGGAGCCTCCTGATCGTCCGTGAACTCCTCGCCGGCCCGCGCCGCTACACCGACCTGCACGCCGACCTGCCCGGCGTCTCCACCGACATCCTCGCCGCCCGCCTCAAGCAGCTGGAGGGCGAGGGCCTGGTGACCCGCCGTCGGCTCGAACGACCCGCCAACGCCACCGTCTACGAGCTCACCGGGCGCGGCGCGGCACTGCGCCAGGTCGTCGACGCGCTCGGCACCTGGGGCCTCGACGCGCTCGGCGAGCAGCGGCCGACCGACGCCGTCCGGGCGCACTGGGTCACCCCGCCCGCCGACGACCGGGCGGCGCAGCGGAATTCGGCGGACACCGCGGTGCCGGCCGGTTAGGGTCCTGCCGGTGACGTCCCACGAACTCGCCCAGGTCAACATCTCCCGGATGCTCGAACCCATCGACAGCCCCCTGCTCGCGGGCTTCGTCGCCGCCCTCGGGCCCGTCAACGCGCTCGCCGACGAGGCCGACGGCTTCGTCTGGCGACTCAAGAGCGACGAGGGGTACGCGACCGGCTTCCGGATCTTCGACGACGAGTGGCTGCTGGTCAACCTCTCGGTCTGGCGCGACCCCGAGGCCCTGGACGCCTTCGTCCACCACTCCGAACACCGGGCCGTGATGCGCCGGCGCCGGGAGTGGTTCGCCCGGCCCGCCGAGGCGATGACCGCGCTCTGGTGGGTCCCGGCCGGCCACCGTCCCACCCCGCAGGAGGCCCAGCACCGCCTCACCCTGCTGCGCGCGGACGGCCCGACCCCGGCGGCCTTCACCATGCGCCGGCCCTTCGCCCCACCGGCGGGGTGACCCCGCCTCCGCCCCGCGTGCACCGCCGTGCCGGTGGCGGCGCTGCGGCCGGCACCCCCGTGGCCTGCCGTCGCGGACGCCACCGGCACGGCGGGGTCCGTGTCACACCGTGCCGGACGGCGATAAACGGGCGATCGGCGCCCGATGCGCGGCGGCGTTGATCCGGAGCGCGGCGGGGCACGGCAGGGCACGGCAGGGGCGGGGCGCGGCAGGACGGCAGGGCGCGGGCCGAGGCGAGCCGCCGGGAGGGGCACGCGTACCATCGTCGGGTCATGGAGAACGCCACCCACACCGCGCCCGCCAAGCCCACCGTGCCCACCGCGTACGCCAGTTACGTCGCCGTCGGGGACTCCTTCACCGAGGGCATGTGCGACGACCTGCTGCCCGACGGCCACTACCGGGGCTGGGCCGACCGCGTCGCCGCCCGGCTCGCCGCCGAGCGGCCCGCCGAGGAGTTCCGGTACGCCAACCTCGCCGTCCGGGGCAAGCTCATCGGCCAGATCCACGACGAGCAGCTGGCCCCCGCCACCGCGATGCGCGCCGACCTCGTCACCCTGGCCGGCGGCCTCAACGACGTCCTGCGGCCGCGCTGCGACATCGACCGGATCGAGGACCTGCTCGGCCGCTCCGCCACCGCGCTGCGCGCCACCGGCGCCACCGTGGTCCTGTTCACCAGCACCGACCCCACCCGCCGGATGGCCGGCAGCGCCCGGCTGCTCCCCGCCATCCTGCGGATGAAGGCCTTCGTGCACGAGCTGGGCCAGGACCGGGGCATCGCCGTGGTCGACCTGTTCGCCGCGCCCTGCTTCGACGACCGCCGCCTCTGGGCCGAGGACCGCCTGCACCTCTCGCCCGAAGGCCACCGCCGGGTCGCCGAGGGCGTGCTGGAGGCCCTCGGCCGCCCCGCCGCCTTCGACTGGCGCGCCCCGCTGCCGGCCGCCGCCCCGCCCGGCCGCACCGAGAAGCTGGCCGCCGACGCCCGCTGGCTGCGCACCCACGTCGGCCCCTGGATCGGCCGCCGCCTCACCGGCCGCTCCTCCGGCGACGGCCGGCCCCCGAAGCGCGCGGAGCTGCTGCCGTACGAGCCGTCCGAGTCGTACAAGTCGTCCGAGCCGTACGGGGGCTGAACCGGAGGGTCACCGCCCGGGATCCGGCAGCCGCCGGCCGAAGGGCATCAGGTCCCGCTCCCAGTCGGGTGACCCGGCCGGCGCGGCGGCGGCCTCCGGGGCCCGCAGCAGACCGCAGTGGCGCAGCAGCTCACGCCGTTCGGCGGGTGTCAGCAGCCGCTCCTCCGGGCTGAGGTTCGCCGGGTGGTCCGGGTGGAGGTCCGGGCTGCCGTCGATCGGGCGGTCCTCCGCCACGTTGAGCAGATCGCCGGCCGGGGTCCGGTAGTCGAGGCGGAGGTCGGTGCACCACTGCGAGTTGCTGCCCCACCCGTGGGAGAGGTCGGCCGTCGGCCGGTGACGCCGCCGGAAGGCCCGGTAGAGCGGCGGGCGGTCGGCGACGCCGCGCTGGGCGTGCTCCACTCCGGCGCGGACCCGGACGCCGGCCCGGCCGAACAGCAGTCGGCCCAGCCGAAGGCCGGGCCGGACCACCCCGGTGAGCTCGATCGGCGTGCCCGGGTCGTCGGCCTGCTCGACCTCGACGATCTCGTGCCGGAACGGGTCGAAGCCGCCGCCCTTGAACGAGGTCATGCCGAGCGCGGTGAACAGGCCGAGGTACTCGTCCTCCGGGAACCCGAGCCACGGGCCCGGGGCATCGACCCTGTCGCCGGGCGGCTGGAAGGAGAGCAGCAGGTCGCTGACCGCCTCGTACGCCTCCGGCCCCTCGTACGCCGTCAGGGCCTCGTACAGCCCGCGCGCTCCCACCTCGATCGCCATGCCCGGAGCCTGGGGTCTGTGGTCGGCGCGCAGGCGGGAGTTCGACGACGGCCCCAGGACGCGGACGTCCGAACGGGCCGGCCGCTCAGCCGCGGAAGAGGTTGTGGCCGACGTCGCTCGGCACCTCGTCCTGGTAGCCGGTGCTGTCCGGGCCGGGGACGTGCTCGCCCGGGACCGGTTCGGTGCTCTCGCGGTGCAGCAGCACCACGCCGTCCTCGGCCCAGATCTGCCGGTAGCCGTGCGCCAGCAGCAGCTCGATCCGGGCGGCCTGCTCGCGGTCGGTCTTGAACGGGAACGCCCGCTTGTCGGAGCGGATCAGCACGTAGTCCCGGCCGCGCGGGGTGCCGTCCACCAGGACCACGTCGGTCCGGGCGGTCAGCCGCGGGGCGGCCTGGTTGTCGGCCTCGACCGTCGCGCCGTCCGGGATCTGCGCGGCGCCCCGGATCAGCGCCGCCTCGCTCGGCTTCGGCTGCCAGTAGGCGGGGACGAACAGGTTCGCCACCCCGAGCGGCAGCGCGGCCGCGACCGTCACGGCGGCGGCCGCCACCCCGAGCCGCCGGGTGCGCACGCTGCCGTGGCAGCGGCCCAGTACCTCCAGCGCCGCGACCAGCAGGATCGGCCAGAGGAACGCGTCGTAGTGCCGGGCGATCGACCAGTGGTTGGGGTTGCTGGAGAGCACCCGCTCCGCCAGCAGCGGCACCGCGCACAGCACCGTCGCGGAGCGCAGCGGCAGGGCGAACAGCGTGCCGAAGAGCCAGAGCAGCAGCAGCGGCTTCAGCGGCGCGTCGAACATCGACGAGACGAGGATCGTCGGGTTGGACAGCACATGGGAGACGGCCGAGCCGCCGTCCTCGCCGAGCGAATCGTAGTTCCAGTAGTAGCCCGGCACCCCGCCCATCGCGGGCACCAGCCAGGCGATCGCGACCACCGAGGCGAGCGGCCCGCCGAGCAGGAAACCGGCACCCCAGCGGACCGTCCGCCGGCGCCGCGCGGTGTCCTCGTCCCGGCGGCCGCGCAGGATCAGCACCAGCCCGTAGGCGCCGACCGCCAGTCCGAGGTCCTCCTTGGTGCAGCAGAGCAGCAGGGCGGCCAGTGCGGCCGTGCCGTACCGGCGGGCCAGGCCGCGCTCCAGCATCAGCAGGGTCAGCGGCACCGCGAAGGCCACCTCGTGGAAGCCGCCGCGCGAGGCCACCAGCAGCGGCCAGCCCAGCCCGTACGCCAGCGCCGCCAGGTCGGCGGCGCGGCGGGCGGTGCGCGGGTCGGCGTCCGCGAAGCAGTGGTCGGCGACCCGGCGGATCAGCGGGACGCCGGCCGCGAAGAGCAGCGCCTGGCCGATCAGCAGCGAGCGCGGGTCGTCCCAGATCCAGTAGAGCGGCGCCATCAGCGCGATCACGGGGGAGAAGTGGTCGCCGAGGAGGGAGAAACCCGGGGGGAACTCGTGGTGGAAGCTCTTCAGCGTCGACACCGGCAGGCCGAGGTTCGCGTAGCCGCGCACACCCTGGTCGAAGATGCCGAGGTCGAAGCCGCCCAGCTGGGCGGTGGTCCACTGCTGCGCGCCGATGGCGAGGCAGACGGCGAAGCAGAGCAGGGTGAACCCGAGGGTGCGGGTGCGCGCCGAGAGGCGCGGGGCCGAGGCCGTCACGGGCGCGGCGGGCGGGTCGTCCCTGGTGCCCTCGGCGTCCGGGTGTGCCGTGACGTCGTGCCGGGACATTCCTGCTCTCCTCCTGCGTCCGGGGCGGGATCGGCGGACCGAACCGACACCGGCCGACCACACTAACGGACTACGGCCGGGACTCCGTCGGTTCCCGGCCGCCCCCGCGGCCCCGGCCGCCCAGGGCCCGCGAGCGGGATCGGCACGCTCCACATCGGTACGCTCTACTGCGGACCCGGGCCGGCCGGGCGCCGCAGTACGGAGGACTCACAGGTGACCGACAGCACGAGCACTGGCACGAGCGGTGGCACCGGCGCGAGCCCGGGCGTGGCCCTGGCGGCGGACTGCGGGAGCTGCTTCGGGCTGTGCTGCGTGGCGCTGCCCTTCGCGGCCTCCACCGACTTCGCGGTCAACAAGGCCGCCGGCACCCCGTGCCGCAATCTGCGGACCGACTTCAGCTGCGGCATCCACGTCCAGCTGCGGGACCGCGGCTTCCAGGGCTGCACGGTGTACGACTGCTTCGGAGCCGGTCAGCGCGTCTCCCAGGTGACCTTCGGCGGCCGGAGCTGGCGCGAGGCGCCGGAGGACGCGCAGGGGATGTTCGACGTGTTCCCGGTGGTGCGGCAGCTGCACGAGCTGCTCTGGTACCTCACCGAGGCGCTGACCTTCGCCCCCGCCCGACCCGTGCACGCCGAGCTGCGCCGGGTGCTGGAGGAGACCGACCGGCTCGCCCAGGGCAGCCCGGCCGAGATCCTCGCGGTGGACGTGCCGGCCCACCGGCAGCGGGTGAGCGAGCTGCTGCTGCGGGCCGGCGAACTCGTCCGGGCCGCCGTCCCGCGCCGCCGTGAGCACCGGGGGGCCGACCTGTTCGGCGCCCGCCTGCGCGGCGCGGACCTGCGGGGCGCCAACCTGCGCGGCGCCCTGCTCGTCGCCGCCGACCTCGGCGGTGCGGACCTGCGGCTCGCGGATCTGATCGGGGCCGACCTGCGGGACGCCAACCTGGCGGGTGCCGACCTCACCGAGGCCCTCTTCCTCACCCAGGCCCAGCTCAACGCGGCGCGCGGCGACGCCTCCACCCGGCTTCCGTCCGCCCTCACCCGGCCCGCCCACTGGCCGGACACGGCTGCCGGGGCCGCCCCGGCGGCCGAGCGCAGCCGGCCCGGCAAGCCCCAGAGCGGCCGTCCGGCCGGGCGCACCGGCAGGCCGCGCCGCCGCTGAGCGACCGCCGTTGAGGGACTGTCGTTGAGGGACTGCGGCTGAGTCACTGCCGGGGGCGGGTGCTGCTGCCCGTGCCGTTGTCCGTGCCGTCGGGGATGCTGTTCGCGCAGGGGGCGACGGCGGACAAGGAGCGGGCGATGCGGTTCGACGACGAGGCCGTGCGGGTGGCGGGCGGAGGAGCGCCCGATCAGCCGGCGATGCCCTGGGAGCGGTTCTGGCAGCTGATCGACGGGCTGGGCGGCGCGGCCGGGACCGCGGACTGCCAGGGTTTCGATGACGCCTGCGCCCGGCTGACCGAAGTCCTGGCAGAGCGGCCGCTGGAGGAGATCATCGGCTTCGGCGAGCGGCTCGCCGAGGCCCTGTACCGGCTGGACCGGGAGGACTTCGGCAGGCTGCCCGTGCTCGGGATGGAGCTGCCCGACGGCTCGCCGTTCCCCCAGTCGGACGACGGCTTCCTGTACGCGCGGGCCGCCGTGGTGGCCGCCGGCCGAGAGGTGTACGAGGACGTCCTCGGCCATCCCGAGCGGTTCGCGCCGTTCACCGCGAGCTCGTGCGAGTCGCTGCTGTACGTGCACGAGGAGGCGTTCGAGCTGGTGACCGGGGCGGAGTGGGACCGCCCGACCCGCTACGACTACGAGTCCTGCTCGAACCGGGAGGGCTGGCCCGGGCGCTGACCCCGGGGCCCGGCGGGAGGACCGGAATGGGAAGTCGGCCCCGTCGACTTCCCATTCCGGGGTAGGGGGCCTGCTCAGGCGAGGACGCGCAGTTCCACCGCCGGGCGGCGGCGCAGCAGGGCGAAGGCCGCGCCCGCGAGCAGGGTGAGCGCCACCAGGGTGAGCGCCTGCGGGGAGTCCCCGGGGTGGAGCGGCCAGGCCCAGGGCTGCGGTCCGCCGCCCCGGCGCCAGCCCGCGGCGGAGCAGAGCAGCGGGACGACGGCGACGGCCGCGGCGGCCGGGCGGTGGCCGATCAGCGGGTGCAGCAGCAGCGCCAGACCGGTGTACCCGGCGATGTTGCGGCCGAGGACGAGTGCGAGGTCGCCCTGTCCGGCCGCGCAGACGAGCACGCCCGCCAGTGCGCCGGCGGCCGCGACCGCGAGGGCGAGCCCGGTGTCCAGCCCGCGCAGGAACCGTCCGGCCACCGCCTCTGTCCGCAGGTCGCCCCGGCCTAGCCCGTGCAGCAGGTAGACCGCCGGGAACAGGGTGACGAGGTGCGCGACCAGGAAGTGCCCGGCCTGGCCGCGCAGCGCGGGCACCGGCAGCTCGCCGTCGCCGATGAGCAGGCCCACCGCGAACGTCCCGGCCAGTGCGGCGGCGATGGCCGGCACCGAGCGGGCCTTGCTCCACCAGATCACCGGTCACCGCCGTCGGCGAGCGCGGCCGGCGCGGCCGGCGCGGGCGGGGTCAGCGCGGGTGGCGCGTCGCAGCGCCGCATGGCTTCCGCATTCCGCTGGTACCAGTTGAGTTGGGCCTCCGGAGGGAGCCGCAGTACCTGTTCGGCGAGGGCCACGTCCGCCTCCCCGAACCGTCCGCCCGCGGGGTGCGGCGCGCTGCCGGGTGCCGCCTTCGCGGTGAGCCAGGCGGTCACCGGTCCGGCGGCCACGCCGGCCGGGTACGAGTCCCCGTGCAGGGCGCACGCGGGGACGCGGGGGACCAGCCCGCCGACCACGCCCGGCATCACGTCCGCCGCCCTGGCGGTGGTCGGGATGCCGAACTTGGCCTCGCCAGGGCCTGGTTGGGCCGCCATGGTGAGCACGCCAGGCACCGGTACGCCCCCGGAGGCCAGGGTGGTGACGACCCGTCGGGCCTCCTCGCGGACCGCGCCCGAGCGGGCCCCGCCCAGTTCGGGCCAGAGGCAGATCCTCGGCCGTTCGCCGTCGCAGACCAGCGCACTGGCGGGCCGGGCGAGGACGGGCGTCGGGCCGAGGTCCTGGGCCAGGTGCGCGGCGAGGCCGATCCCGCCGGCCGTCACCGCCAGCCCGGTGGCGAGCGCGATCGGGGCACCGCGCCGGCGGATCACCAGGACGGCCGCCGCGGACACCGCGCCGGAGAACGCCAGCGCGCTCAACACGGCACGTTCGTCCAGGACCTGATCCACCGAGCAGCAGTCGGAGAGGCCGCCGCCGACCAGGTGTCGCAGCCAGAACTCGTCGAAGGAGGCCGGATAGGCGTTCAGGACGAAGCTGCTGATCAGCGCGAGCGGCACGGCGAGGACGGACGCCAGGACCCGCCCGACGATCGACCCGACCAGGGTGTTCGCGACGAGCAGCCCGGCCCAGACCGCGAGGACGCCGGGCTGCGGCACCCCGGAGGCCGTGCTGCCGGCCAGCGCCGTGCTGCCGAGCGCGGCGGCCATGCCGAGCGCGCCCATCACGGCCACCGGCAGCAGGACGGGCGCGGTGATGGTCAGGGGGGACCGCACCGGCGAGTGGTCGAAGACCCGCCCCCGGTGCAGCCGGCCCGCCTCCCAGGCGCCCGCGGCCGCGCAGGCCGCGCAGACGAAGGGCAGGGCGAAGGTCGCGTGCCCGGCGGCGGAGAGTCCGTAGGCCGGGGTGACCCAGGCGGTGAGGTCGTCGCCGAGGGCGACCAGGACGAAGCCGACGAGGAACGGCAGCGCGCGGGTGGCGGCGGAGGTGCGCAGAACGGTGCGCAGCAGCATGGTCAGGCCTCCCGTTCGACCAGCCGCGTGTACGCGGCCTCGGCCCGCTCGCGCGGCGAACCGCTCGCCCCGGCGGCGAGCGCGTGGAACTCCTCGGTGCCGCCCTGGAAGCGGACTTCACCCTGGTCCAGCACCACCACGTGCCGGTAGGTGTCGGCGAGGTCCTCGGTCTGGTGGGTGGAGACGATCACATGGACCTCGTCGGCCAGGTCCTCGACCAGGCTGCGGAACATCCCGCGCTGGGCCGGGTCGAGCCCGGCGGTCGGCTCGTCCATCAGGATCAGTTCGCTGTGGTGGGCCAGGCACCCCGCGATGCCCATCCGGCGCAGTTGGCCGCCGGACAACTGGTGACCGCCGCGGTCGGCGAGCTGGGCGAGCCCGACCCGCTCCAGCGCGCCCGCCGAGGCGTGCCAGGCGGCCCCGCGCGACATGCCCTTGAGCCAGCCGGAGTACGCGACCTGCTCGCGCACGCTGAGCCCGGGCACCGGGGTCACCTGTTGCGGCAGCCAGGCCACCGCCCGCCGGTAGGCGGCCAGTTCGCCGCGCCCGGTGGCGGTCCGGCCGCGCCAGGAGACCGAGCCGTGGCCCGGCGTCAGCTGGGTGGCGGCCAGGGCCATGAGAGTGGACTTTCCGGCGCCGTTCGGCCCGAGCAGGACCGTGGCCGGATTGTCGATCCGTAAGGCGAGGCCGGTGAACAACTGGGCCTTCTGGGTGTACTGGAAGTCGACGCGGTGGAATTCAAGGGTCATGGCGGGGGCTCGACGCATTTCGCTCGGTGAGGTGGCGGGTCCGGGATCCGGGGTTCGGGGTCCGGAGCCGGGATCCCGGTCCGGGATCCGTGAGGGGAGAGCGGAGGAGCGGGGAGCGTCCGGGGTGTTCCGGCGGGAGGGGGCTTCCGCCGGAACACCCCGGACGCCCGTGGCGGGCGGTGGCCGGGGTCAGTACCGGACGCTCACCGAATCCACCCAGAGCTTGCCGCCGGAGCGCACCCCCTCCAGTGCGAAGTAGTAGTCGCCGGCGCTCTGGTCCCCCCAGGCGGACAGATCGCAGTGGTTCAGCCGGTAGCCGTAGGCCTTGTCGGGGCCGAAGACGTCCTTGTACAGCTGGAGATCGGCGTTCTTGAAGTCGTTGTTGTCGGTGGTGCAGCCCTGGAACGCCACGGTGGTGACGGTGTCGTCCCGGTCGCTGTCCCCCCAGCGGCGGGACTCCGAGCCGGGCCCCCAGTTGCTGATGTGGGACGTCCAGGAACCCTCCGCCAGGGCCGGCGTGGCCCCCGCGAACCCGAGCATCGCGGCGGCCACCAGAATGCCGCGAACGAGCTTGCGATTCTTTGCGTGCATATTCGTCCGATCTTTTCGGTGACGCCGTGCGGGCGCCATGCAGGCAAAAAGAAATGACCGGCGGTTCGACTACCGAGCTCACCCCGGTCGGACGATCCCCCCGCCGGGGAAGACATTAGCGTGCACGAACCGGCGGGGAGCACCATTTATTTCGGCCATTCGGCAGGCCTTGCCGCAGGATCGTTCGCGCGCAAGAGGGCGGACGAAAATGATCGCAGATTTAGCGTGTTCGATTGATTGCAGCATGGTGGGTCGGAAAATGTCGCTGTTTGATCGAAATGGCTGACTGTTTGTGTCCGTTCGAGCTGGGCGCCGAGCGCCGGTCTGGCTGGTTCCCGACCCCCGGTCGGCTATCCGGTCAGCAGTCGGGCGCGCAGCTCGCCGATCAGGTCGTCACCGAGGCCGAGTGTGTCGGTGACATAGGCGTGGACGGAGCCGTGCGCGGCGGTGAGGTCGGCGAGAGCCAGCCGGATCACGGTCTCGGGGGCGCGCCCGAACCCGGGCCAGCGGAGCTCGCGGCCGGGGTTGGCGGCGTGCCACCGTGCGACCAGCCGGGGCGTGGCGAGTTCGGTGAGCGCGAAGTCGGCGGCTATGTCGTCCTCGGAGACGCCGAGGAGGGAGAGGACCAGCGCGGCGATCAGGCCGGTGCGGTCCTTGCCGGAGGCGCAGTGGAAGACCAGCGGTTCGTCGGCGCCGGCGATCAGTTCCAGCACCCGGCGGATCTCCGCCACCCCGTCCTCGGCGACCTCGGCGAAGCGGTCGGCGAGATAGCGCCAGGGATCGAGGGCCGGGTCGATCTCGGCCTGGTCGTACGGGCGGTGCTCGATGGAGAGGTTGTGGTAGCTCAGGCCGTCCAGCTCCGGCACGCGGCCCGTGCGGGCCGTCTCCCACGGGTAGCGGAGGTCGATGACGGTGCGGACGCCGAGCGCCCGGAACCGTTCGAGATCGGCGGGCGAGCCGAGCCGGCCGAGCGAGTCGGCGCGGTAGAGGCGCCCCCAGCGGACCGACCGGCCGTCGGAGGCGGAGTAGCCGCCCAGGTCACGGAAGTTGTGCAACTGGTCGAAGACGATGTGTCGTGTCATGCGCGCACTCTAGGGCGTCGCCGTGGCCGCCGGGCGGCATGCGGCTGCCCCGGACCGGGTGGTGGTCCGGGGCAGCCGGGGGCGGGCCGGGTCAGCCCACGTGGCCGGGGCTGATGCCGGTCTCGGTGAAGTTGCCGCCGACGCCGTTGGCGCCGATCGCCAGGGCGGCGCTGAGGAAGGAGGCACCGCCGGGGCCGAAGTCGACGTCGGTGAGCTGGGCGGCGCTGCCGTTCGGGCCGACGGCGAACGCGCCCTGGTCGAAGTTGGCGTTGGGGACGGGGGAACCGTCGTGAGCCGAGGCGATGGTCGCCCCGCCGATGACCAGCGGGAGCGCGATGGCGGAGACGGCCAGGACGCGGTGCACAGTGCGCATGAGGAAAAGCCCTTCCAGGCATTGAAGGTGATGGTTCGGTCGGCCGCCGTGACGAAGCGGCCCTTCACCATCAACACACGCGCGCTCACGCACTGCCACCGGAGGCGGGCGTCCGGGGGGCAAGGTCACCCGGACGGCCACACGGCGCGGGGGCGCCCCCGCGCCGTGTGGCCGCGGTGTCACTCGGGCAGGCCCTTGAAGCTCGGCAGGATCGCCTTCATGGCCGTGTCGGTGTCCTCCCCGGCGTCGGCCTCACCGTAGACGGTGTTCCACGGTCGTGAGACCTCCAGGGCCTCGACCAGGATCCGGCCGTTGACGCCGTACCGGATGACCTGGGTGTAGGTCGGCGTGGAGGCGCCGGCCGTGGTCAGGTCGGCCGTGCTGGTCACCGCGAGTCCTTCGCCCCCTTCGCCCAGGGTGGGGCGGGCGGTGGTCCCGACCGGAGTGTCCTTGGCCCCGGAGGCCGTGACGGTACGGGTCTCGCAGGCCCGGGCGGCCGCCGCCAGCTCGGCGAACACCTTCTGGGCGTCCGGCTTCGGCGGCAGCAGGTACGCCCGCACCTGGAGGCCGTTCGTGTATTCGCGGATCAGCGCCGAGTAGCGCACGCCCAGGCCCACGGTCGGCCGACCGGTCTGACCGCCTCCGGTCGGGGTGAGGCTGCCGCTCTTCTCCGGCACCTCCAGACGGCACGGCGACACTTGCACCGGCTTTGTCCGGGAGGTGTAGTCGATGCCCGCGCCGTGCAGGCCGGCCAGCCCGGGCACGTAACCGGACTGCAGGATCTGCGCGATGTGCCGGGCGTTCAGGTCCGGGTGGTCCGAGGCCGGATCGTCCGCGGGGGCGGTGGTGCTGGACGACGAGGCGGAGCCGCCCGCCGAGCAGGCCGCCAGGAGAAGCGCTCCGGCGGCCAACACCACTGGAATCAAACGGCGTTCGGTCGTCTGCATGGCTCGCACCGTACCGTCCCGGCGGGCCCGGAGGGAGGCGATCGGCCGCACTGGCCGGCAACGGCCCGTGCGGGGGCGGTGCAGGTGTCGTGGGCGGCCGGGCGCGGCCGGTGTGTCAGGACCGGCCGGCGGTCTCGTCCGCCGTCATCCAGACATAGCCGAACCCGTTCGCCCACACCGCCGGTGGCCGGGCCGGACCGTACCCGCCGTCCCCGGTGGGCGAGTTGTGGCGCCGACGGCGCAGTCCGTGCAGGAAGGACGGCAGATTCGCCGCCCACAGCACCGCCGTCGTGATCAGGCCGGCCCACAGGAAGGTGCCGAAGCCCTCGATGCCGAGGGTGGGTCGCATGGCCGTGCTCAACCAGGACAGCAGCCAGAGCGTCAGCGCGATGGCGCAGACGCCGAAGGCGGCGACGAAGGGCAGGCCCGCGAGCAGGAGCGAGCGCAGGTGCGGCCAGCCGAAGTCGCTGTACACCGTGGCGCCGAGGCCGGCCAGGGCGAGGAGGAGGACGGCCAGCGCCGCCATGGTCGCCGTCGACCGCCACCACTCGTCGGCACCGAGACGGCCGATGCCGAGCCCCGACGTCAGGAGCCACAGCGCCCAGAAGCACGCGACCAGGCGCGTGAACCGGCCCACGGACCCGGTGGCCCGCCCCTTGCGGGTGAGGCACGCGCCCGGCATCGCCAGGGCCACCGACAGGAGGAGATCGACCAGGGGGGCCACCACGAACGGCCAGAAGCCGGAGATGTGCAGGGGGAGGCCGAGGTGGTCGCAGAGGACTTCCGTCAGCCACCACTGCACGGGCCCCAGTGTCACCGCGCCGATCAGCATGCCCAGGGCGGCGATACAGGAGACGGCCGCAGCGGCACCCTCGCTCCACCGGACGCGCCTCAGCAGTCGCTTCGCCAATCGGCCTGCCCGGATGGGGAGTCGGGACAGTACGAGGAAGACCAGCGCGACCGCCGCCTGCCGCCCCGCCGGTCCGTTCAGTTCGACGCCGCCGGTGATCTGTGCGGCGGTCCAGGCGGTGAGACCTCCCGCGCCGGCCCGGAGGACCTGTGTCGTTGCCGCGCCGGCCCGCCCTGCGGCTGTGGCGGTCCCGGCTTCCTCCGCGCTGCCTGCCGTCATCCGCGCATCGCCGCCCTTCACCCCCGGCCACCGCTCTGCCTGGTGCGGTGGGCCGCTTGTGAACTTGTACCCCGGGGCCGTGATGGTCACTCGGCCCGCCCCGGCCCCGCGAGTTCAGGGTCCGCGGCACGTCCGCCCGGTCGAGTGGGGGGCGGCTGGTTCGCCGGAACTCCCGGCGGCCGGGGCGATGGCAGAATGGACAAATGACGACGGACTATGGGAATTCCTCGCACCCCGACGCGGACTCCGAGCCGTGGTCCGCCGGAGACGTGGTCCATGAGGACCTTCTCGCGGCGAAGGCGCTGGTGTACGACCCGAACGGGTTCAGGTGCTCACGGCCGGTGGCCGAGGCCGAAAGCGCCGATTACGGGGCGTTCGGCTTCGTCCTGGACGGCTACTCCGTCAGGTTCCGCGCGGCCAGGACGACCCCGACCAAGGTCGGCCAGTTCGTCACGGTGTGGAAGAGGTCCGGCGACGGCCCGATCCAGCCCTTCGACGCCGAGGACGCCGATGACCTCTTCGTCATCAGTACCCGTGACGGCCGGGACTTCGGACAGTTCGTCTTCCCCCGTGAGGTGCTCTGCGAGCGGGACATCGTCGCGAGGAACGGCACGGGCGGGAAGCGGGGGGTCCGCGTCTACCCGCCGTGGGTCACCACGACGAACCGCCAGGCCCGCGGTACGCAGACCTGGCAGCTGAACCACTTCCTGCCCATCGGCGAGGACGGGCCGATCGACGCAGCCCGCGCCCGGGCGCTCTATCACCCGTGAGCCACTGACCCCGGCGTCGCACGCGTACCTCGCCCAACTCTGCCGGCGCGACCTCACCGCGCCGGGGACCACGCACGTCCCGGTCCCGCAGGAGCTCTCCCGGGAACATCCCGGGAATGTGGGATGTCGCCGCACCGACCGCCACTGCGAGGATGCGGCACGCGGAGCCGCACCACCGACCGGGTGCCGAACCACGCAAGCCGTCTAGGAACCCAGGACACGGGGCCTGGTGTCCCGCCTGCCGTTCCGCGCGTGCGCACTGGCTCCGGGAAAACTGCCATGCTTCTAACTGATCGTTTCAGAATGAGGTTCGGAGCTTTCGCAGGCAGATGATGCTGCAGGCGAGTTGGAGCAGGCCGAGGTGGAGGTCGGCGCGTATCTCGTAGCGGATCCGCAGGCGCTTGAACTGGTGGAGCCAGGCGAAGGTCCGCTCGACCACCCAACGTGTCTTGCCGAGTCCGGAGCCGTGGGCGACGCCCCGGCGGGCGATCTTCGGGGTGATTCCGCGGCGGCGGAGGATGCGGCGGTACTTGTCGTAGTCGTAGCCGCGGTCGGCGAACAGTCTTCGGGGGCGTCGTCGGGGCCGGCCGCGCAGGCCCCGAATCGGTGGGATGGCGTCCAGCAGTGGTAGGAGCTGGGTGACGTCGTGCCGGTTGCCGCCGGTCAGTGTGACGGCGAGCGGGGTGCCGTGCCGGTCGACGATCAGGTGGTGCTTGCTGCCCGGGCGGGCCCGGTCGACCGGCGAAGGTCCGGTGTGAGCCCCCCTTTCAGGGCCCTGACGTGCGAGCCGTCGATGGCGGCGTCGTCCATCTCCAGCAGCCCCGCCGCCCGCAGCTCGGCGAGCAGGGCCTCGTGCAGACGCGGCCACACACCGGCCTCGGTCCAGTCCCGCAGGCGCCGCCAGGCTGTGATCCCGCTGCAGCCGGTCCGCTCGGCAGGTACGTCCCGCCAGCTCACGCTCTTGCACAGCACGTACACGATGCCGCGCAGAGCAGCACGGTCGTCCGCGGGGAGCCGGCCGGGGTAGCGGTGGCGTCGCGGCGGACGTGGCGGCAGCAGCGGAGCCACCCGCTCCCACAGGTCATCAGGCACAAGATCATCCGACACGTGGAGCACTCTGCCGCCCGAACACATCAACTGCCAAGCCCCTGAGCTGAACTCATTTTGAAACGATCAGTAAGGAGAGTCGACGCTCTATGAGAATCCGCCGAATGGCCACCGCAGCGGCCACCGTAGCTGTGCTGGCGCCCCTGCTGGTCCTGACCGCCGGGACCCAGGCGAACGCCGCGCCGACGGCCGTCGTCCACACGTCGCTCGAACCCGGGGTTGATCAGCCGTCGAAGACCGACCAGTGCCTGGCGGCCTACAACGTCAACTACTGGGCGGGGGGCGCCTCCTTCGCTCTCGGCCAGCTGCACGCCTGCCTGGGCGACTGACCACCCCCGCGGGGCGTCAGCCGTTCAGCTGCCGCAGCACCAGGTCGCGGTACGGGATCGCGACCGTCGGGTTCCCGATGATGCCGAGAGCCTTCTCGGTCTCCTCGATGAGCTCGGCGGCCCCGGCAGCCGTGGCCCGGTTCACTTCGGTCTCGATGAAGGTGCCGACCCCGGCCACCGTGTCGATGCTGACTGTCACACCGGCGGTATCCGGATGCCGGTAGCTGGTGCGTGTCTTCTCGACCCTGACCAGCTCCCGCATTCCGATGCAGTCGGGCAGCCGTTCCGCCGTGGAGGCCTGCCCGCCGTCGCGGAGAACGACGTTCGTCTCGACCTTGGACACCACGTCGTCACTCCCGTGCGTCGTCGGGTTGGACGCGGGCTTGTACGTGATTTCTGCGAAGTCGCCCCGGTGCCGCACCCGTAGGCACTCCACGGTCGCCAGGTAGTCCACATCGGGGCGGCTGTAGTACGTGTCGATCTCGGTCACCGGCGCGCTGCCCACACAACCGAGTTCGGCAAGCAGGGGCCGAACGCCCGCACCGCCGTCCGGAAGCTCCCGCTTCCGCTCCACCTCGATCGTGCCGTCTTCCATGTCACCCTCCCGTGTTGACCGCCGAGTACACGCGGGCCGGATTGCTGAATGGAAATGCACGGCCGACCCCAGGGCGGCCCGACGATCCTCCGTATGGGAGGGAGTTCGGGGCTCTTGGGTCAGTGCGGGCGACCGTGGACGTGCCCGAGGCCGGCCGTGGAGCAAGGCCCGGCCTCGGTGGGGTGGGCTGAGGTGGAGTCAGCAGTTGGGGGTGGGGAATTCGTTGGCGCGGATGGCGTCGACGAAGGACTGCCAGGAGTTGGGGGAGAAGGTGAGGACGGGGCCTTCGGGGTCCTTGGAGTCGCGGACCAGCTGGCCGGGGTGGCCGTCGGCCACCTCGACGCAGAGACCGCCGTTGTTGTCGCTGTAGCTCGACTTGCGCCATGGAGCCTTGGAGGCATTGGCCTTGATGGGTGCCATGTTGAGAAGTCCTTCCCTCACACTGCGGATCAGGGCGGCGCTTTCTCGGGGAGACAGCGCGTTCGCCTGGAGGAGATCATAAGTCCGCTGCGTGCGTTGGACCTCCCTTGGATCCTCGATGAAGTGTCCATAATCCAGGCTTTCGGAGTAGATCCGCGTCTTGCCGTCAGGCGACGTGATCAGCGACATGGGAGTGCCGAACGGGGCGCGTGCACCGAGAGTGAATGGCGCGATCTGGTGCACGATGTCGGGGAGTTCCCCCATCCGCAGCAAGTGTCCGAGTTGCTCGTACATGACCTCGGGGCCGCCTACCAGCGAGCGGATGGCTGCCTCGGAGTGCACAACCATGAAGAGAGGCCCGTCGTCAGGACTGGTCAGCCGGTGTTGACGAGCGAGCCGGGACGTCACCCGCTCCTCGATCAACTCGGGGTTGCCTGCTGCGCTTCCCGACTCGAACAGAGCTCGGGCATAGGCCTCTGTCTGGAGGAGACCTGAGATACGTGCGATCTGGAACTCGCAGATCGTCGAGGCCTTCTCCTCGAAGCCCGCGTAGCGCCGGAACCAGTCCGGGTGCTCCACCCGCGCGTACCAGTCGATCTCCTTCCACAGCGCCATCAGCTGACCGCCTGTCTCCAGCAACTCGTCGGCGGTGATGACGAAGTCCTCCGGCGGGGTGCGCGTGCCGGCCTCGATCCGGGAGACGTGGGGGCGGCTGCACGGGACGAGCGCGGCCAGTTCGCCCTGGGAGACGCCCTTGGCCTCCCGGAGGCGGCGCAGGACGGCGCCGAACACGGCGCCCGCGCTCGATCGCAGGTTCGGGTTCGTGGACTTCTTGCGGGTCATGGTGCGAGCCCCCTGTGTCATGGCGTGCCTTGGAACTGGCTGATCCCTCGTCACCCGATCCGGAACAGCCGATGCTTAATCATGGAACTGCCGGACGTACTTGCACTAGTGAGTGCACGAAGCGCCACGCCCGCGCGCGGAAACCCCCATGCATCCAGAAGGTGGCACATCCATGCCCGAAGCCCTTGACAGAACCCTCGGTGACCAGTTCTGCTCGCTGCCCCGCCACCCGACCTCGGCTGCGGCGGCGCGCATACTCCTCCGAGGGTTCCTGTCCGACTTCAAGGGCGGCGAACACTACATCGAGGACGCAGAGTTGATCATCACCGAGCTGATCACCGCCGCCGTGCTGCGGCCCTGGAGACCCGAACACCTGCCCATTGACGTGGTGTTCGACCACTCCGCCTTCACCGGGCTGCGGATCGAGGTGTGCGACACCGGCCTGCCGGTCCGTGAAACCCTCCCGGTCGGCGGCGGGGGATCCCCGGGCCTGCGGCTGGTCCGCGAGCTGTCCGCCGACTGGGGCCACGAGTTGGTCGAGTGCGGCACGGTGACCAGCCGCTTCTGGGCGCACCTCGCACCGCCGCCACCCCTCTGACGCGGACGGGCCCACACCCGAAGGGGCGGCGGCGCCATCCGCGCCGCCGCCGCTCTCAGATGCCCAGGGACTCCAGCACCCGGCGGACCGCCTCGATCACCGGGACGCCCGCCGTGACCATCGACGCGACGCCGTTGATGTTCCTGAGCGCCTGCCGCAGGGTGCCCGGCGGCACGTTCTCGCCGGTCCCGATGGCCTCCAGGGACTCGTCGATGACCTGCTGGTCCTCGGCCGGCACCTGGTTGCGCAGGAACTGGACGGCGGTGATCATCTCCCGCATCGCGGCCCGGGGGTCGGCCGGGGCCTGGTTCTTGATGATGCCGACGTTGTGGTCGCCGTGCTGGGTGACCGAGTCGCCGATGTGGAAGCTTCCGCTCACCAGTTGACCTTCTTTCCGGTGTTGTTGTCGCCGAACTGGTTGATCTGGTCGCCGATGTGGACGTTCTCCACCTGGAGCTGGAACTCGGCCTGGGGGTTGTCGATCGCCTCCATGATCAGGCCGATGAGATGGTTCACCTCCTTGACGTCGGTGCTCACCACCGCCGTGTCCGACGAACTGGAGGTCTCGATGACCAGTTGGTGCAGTATCGGCCGGCGCAGCCGCCTGACCAGCTTGACGATGTTCAGCACGAACAGCGCCAGCACCACCAGCGCCGCGAACGTGGCCAGGCCGGACGGCGACGACGAGTCGCCGATGTTCTCCGTGATCGCCAGGGCGACCGCCCCGAGGACCACCACCAGGATCTCGGCCTTCAGGAAGGCCCGTACGGCGTACCCGCGTCTGGGCACGATCTCGAACCGCCGGGCCCGCGCGATGTTCTGCAGCGGGTAGGCGTCGGCGCCCACCCAGAGAACCCGCCTGCTCACTCTGACGTCGATGACGTCGCGTCTCCGTGCCATGGGACACGTTCCCCCGATCCGTCCCGCCACCCCGCCGGCGGCCCCGCAGACCTTGCGGAGGAGCAGCACCTTAGCAACAGCTTCCGCTGCGGGGACTGCTCTCTGCGGAAAGGTTATTGACGGAACGACAGAGCATGCGAAAGGGCTCCCGAACGGATGTCCGTCCGGTCCGGACGTTCCGGCTTCACGCGCTGCGGCCGGCGAGGACCTCGCGGATCACCGGGCGGGCGCGCCATGGGCCTCGGGGGTCAGGATGCGTCGAGACCGGCCAGCCGCTGGAGGGCGTGGCGCACCTGATCGACCGTCTGCGGGCGGGTGTCCAAGGTGAGGTGTGTGGACGCACCCTCGATGTACGTGTTGATCGCGCGGGCTGTCTCCTCGTCGAAGTAGGTCCGGAGTGCGGTGAATCCGGCGTCGATCATCTCGTGGACCAGCGGACGGAATTCGGAGCGGTGAGAGGCGATGGCGTAGAGCTCGTACGTGAGGTGGTAGATGTTCTGGTCCACGCCGAAGTCGTCGTAGATGAGCGCGATCACCGCATCGATGGCGTCGGCGGGTTCCAGGGTGCGCTCGAACCTCTTCTGGACGAGGTCGCGGATCCGCTGGGTGAAGCGGTGGAATGCCTCGTAGAGGAGTTCGTCGATGCCGGAGAAGTGATACGTCATCGAGCCGAGCGGGACTCCGCAGCGCTTGGCGACCACCCGGTGGGACGTTCCTGCCACGCCCTGTTCCGCGATGCAGTCGACGGCGGCGTCGATGATGCGGTCCCGACGTCCCGCGTCGACTTGATTGGCCATCGATTCCGCCTCCGGACTGCGTATGGGCTGCGCGTTGTACAGGGATGATCGTACGCGAGCCGACACAGCGGGTGGCGGCCCTGTCGGGCGGCCACCCGCTGGCCTATTCCGCCAGCCAGACGGCGCAGTCGGCGGGAAGGAGGTCCGTCACGCCGTCCGCGCTCGCCACGAGCACGCGCGCGCTCGCGGGAATCGGCCAGGGCGCGGAGCCGAGGTTGAGCACGATCCGGGTGGCTCCCCGGTCGTTGGTGACGTCCAGCGCCACGAGATCCGGTCCGAGGTCGACGAGCGCGAGCGACCCGTTCCCCAGCTGTCGCTGCCGTCGTACGGCGAGCAGGCTCCGGTAGAGCTCCAGGGTGGAGCCGTCTCGGCCGTGTTGCCGGTCCACGGCGTAGTCACCGAAGTCGGCGGGCTGCGGGAGCCATGAGGCGCCGGTGTCGTTGAAGCCGAACGCCGGGGCGTCCTTCTTCCAGGGGATCGGCACCCGGCATCCGTCGCGACCGAGGCGGTGCCCGCCCCCACGAAGGAAGTCGGGGTCCGTGCGGGCGTCGGCGGGGAGCTCGATCACCTCGCGAAGGCCGAGTTCCTCGCCTTGGTACAGGTACGAGCTGCCGGGGAGGGCGAGCATGAGCGCCGTCGCCGCCCGCGCCCTTCGCAGCCCGAGTTCGGTGTCCGGCCGGGGCTCGGTGGCCTCGAGTATCCACGGTGCCATCGTCGGGTCGGCCCGCACGAGCCGGGTCGCGTGACGAATGACATCGTGGTTCGAGAGCACCCAGGTCGCCGGCGCGCCGACGGAATCCGCGTTCCGCAGCGTGGTCCTGATCTGTGCCCGCAGGGCTTCGGCGTCCCAGGTCGCGCGCATGTAGTCGAAGTTGAACGCCTGCTGGAACTCGTCCGGTCGCACGTACAGGGCGAGCCGGTCGTGGGGCGTCACCCAGGCCTCCGCGACCATCGCCCGCTCCCCGGGGTAGCTGTCGAGGATCGCCCGCCACTCCCGGTAGATGTCGTGCACGCCGTCCTGATCGGCGAACGGCACGGCGTTGGTGGGGAGCGCGCCCCTGTTGTACGCGTCCCAGTCGGCATCGAAGTCGGAGAGGCCGGGCGCCTTGACCAGGTGGTGGGCGACGTCGATCCGGAAACCGTCGACGCCCCGGTCCAGCCAGAACCGCAGTGTCCCCGCGAACATCTCCCGGACTTCGGGATTCTCCCAGTTGAGATCGGGCTGCTTCCGGTCGAAGAGATGCAGGTACCACTGTCCGTCCGCCACCTGCGTCCACGCCGGTCCGCCGAACTCGCTGGGCCAGTTGTTCGGCACCCCTGGGGAATCGACGAACCAGTACCGGGCACGCTCGGGAGAACCCGGGCCGGCCGCGAGTGCCGCCTGGAACCAGGGATGCTCGTCACTCGTGTGGTTGGGCACGATGTCGATGATCACCCGGATACCGAGCGCGTGTGCGGTCGCGATCAGGTCGTCCGCATCGGCGAGCGTTCCGTACATCGGATCGACGTCGCGGTAGTCGGCGACATCGTATCCGCCGTCCGCTTGCGGAGAAGGATAGAAGGGAGAGATCCAGATCGCGTCGACACCGAGGTCCCGAAGGTAGGCGAGGCGCTGCTTGATGCCGCCGAGATCGCCGTTCCCGTCGCCGTCCGAGTCGGAGAACGAGCGCGGGTACACCTGGTAGATCACCGCGGTGCGCCACCATTCCGCGGTGTCGAGAGCATCGTGCACGTGCTCGACGGCGGAACCGGTCATCGCGTGGTGCTTTCGCAGGCTCATGCCTCGCCCTCCGGTGCGAGAGAAACGGACTCGGCACGACGCCTCCGCAGGTCAGCGAGGATCTGCGGATGCTCCTTGTCGAGGTGGTAGAAGGCCAGGACGGCGGCCATCGCGATGGCGAAGACCAGGGGCAGCCAGATGAAGACGAAGTCGATCGCGCTGATGGCGGATGCCGGCTGAGTCGCGCCACCGCCCTCTCGGAATCCGCCGAATCCAAGCATCCAGCCGATGGAGACACCGCCGAGGGCGCCGCCGATCTTCTGCCCGATGGTCGCACCCGCGAAGACGAGCCCCTCGGCGCGAAGACCGCTGCGCCACTCCTCGTACTCGATCGTGTCGGCGACCATGCCGAACAGAACCGCGAACATGCTTCCCACGCCGACGCCGCCGACCGAGAGACCGGTGAGGACGACCGGAAGCGACGCGGGAGCCACCGCGATGACCAACTGCCCCACGACCATCGCGACGCATCCCAGCAGCGAGATATTGCGCTTGCCGATCCGTCTCACCAGGGGGATCGCAAGGAACACACCGGCGAATTCGACGATCGTGCGGAACGTGAAGAGCATCGTCGCGAGGTTCTCGTCACCCAGCGTGTACTGGGCGTAGTACGGGTAGACCCCGACAAGGCCGTACGCCGACAGCAGCAGGATTCCGAGGAGCGTGAGCTGGAGCCAGTACTTGTTGCGCAGCAGCGACGCGAGACCCTCACGGGTCGTGAACGGGCGGCCCACCGCCACGACGGGGGTCACCGCGTCGGATGAACCGGCCTCGTCCGGCGCGCGGGACGAACCGACGCGCTCCTTGCAGAACACGAACACGATGAAGAAGAGGACAACGGCAAGTCCGCCGTACAGCGAGAACGTCAGCGTCCACGCACCGGCGCCTCCGCCGAACGCATCGACGAGCGGCATGGTGAGCGCGGCGACGATGAGTGTCCCCACATAAGCACCGACCATGCGGAACGTGCTCAACAGGCCACGATCCCCGGCGTCTTCGGTCATAAGAGCGCTGAGAGCCCCGTAGGGGATGTTCATCGCGGTATAGATGACGACACCCGAGATCATATAGGTCGCGAATGCGTAGACTATTTTACCGGTCTCACCGAGGTTCGGAGCCGAGAACAGAAGTGCCGCACTCGCGCCATAAGGAACGGCAAGGAAAAGCAGCCACGGCCGGGCCTTTCCGAACCTTGAGCTGAGCTTCTCCATCAGCACGCCGACAACGAGGTCCCATACTCCGTCGAGCAGACGGGCCACCAGGAACATCGTGCCGACGGTTGCTGCCGGAATTCCGACGACCTCAGTGTAGAAGAACATGAGGTACGTGCCCGTCGCGACATACACGAGGTTGAACGCGAGGTCACCGCTCGAGTAGGCGACTTTTTCCGGAAATGGGACGCGAGCTGTCACCGAGCCGCTGGTTCTTGGCATCACAAACGGTCCTTTCGAGGCTCCGGCAGAGCGCCTCGTCGCTGAGGTGAGGAAAGGCATGCGTTGCGTGCGCACACCGCTTCACGGGCGGCGCGCGGAGTCGCTGTCGTCGGCCGATCGCGCCGAGATGATGTACGACCGTACACCACGATGTGTACGACCGTACACCCAGCGTCGACTTGCTCCACCCTGATGCTCCCCGAGCCGATGCGGCTTTCGTCCAACGCCTCGATCCGGCGTCGGGAAGCTGTCGATCGGTGCCGTGTCGCCCCGTCGTACGGAACTCGGCCCAGGGGATCTCCGCACCGTAGGCGCGGGAGGGGGCAGTAACGCCCGCCCCCTTCGAGGGCAACAGTCGGCCCGGGGGCGATCTCGGTGGATCCCGCGTCCTGCACCACCGGCAGCTCGCTGGCGAGCAGCTCAGCCCAGGCCTCCGGCGAGGCGGTCCGCACCGCGAGCGCGAAGGGGGGCTTGTGGGCTGCTCCGGCGGCTCTGCGACCGCAACCGTCACGTGCACGGCGGTGAACTGCGCGAACCCCGCGTGACCTGTCTCCCGGGTGTGCTCGGCCATGTCGAGCGCGAGCAGGTCAGGAAGCGTCCAGTGCCGGGGCGATGACGGCGAAGGCCCGGGCGGTCAGTTCGGCGGGATCCTCGCTGCCGTCGCTGTCGCTCCACCGCTGCAGCACGGCGTCGAAGGCGGTCAGTGCCATTCCGGCGGCCAGTCGCGGATAAAGGTCGGTGTCGGGGTCGAGCCCCTGGCGGAGCGCCAGTTCTGCGGTCAGCTCGTCGCGCCATCGCGCCTGGCGCTCCAGGAAGCGGGCGAGCAGGGCGGGGGTCCGCAGGATCAGCTGCACCACCCGCAGGGCCCGGTCGGCGTGGTCGCCGCAGGCCCTGACGGGGACCGAGACGGCGTGCAGCAGTGCCACGGAGGGCCGCTCCCCGACGGGGCGGGCTGCCAGTCCGGCGCGCATGCCGGTGCCCAGGTCGGCCAGGAACTGGACGACCACGTCCTCCTTGGACGCGAAGTACCGGAAGAACGTGCGCTTGGACACGCCGGCGGCGGCCGCGATCTCGTCGATGGTGACCACGTCGAACCCCTTCACCGTGAGCAGCTCCAGCGCTGCCGCGGTGAGCTCGTCCGAGACGAGTCGGCGTTTGCGTTCGGCCATGGTGAATTCGGGGCGGGTGCTCACCGGCCCATGGTAACGCCATGCCTTCCGCGGCACTCGGGGGCATCTTGACACCGAGTGACACCAGCGACAGCATGTGCCGAATGACACAGAAACAGCGCTGGACGATCGATCAGATCCCGGACCAGACAGGGCGGGTGTTCGTCGTCACCGGAGCCAGCAGTGGCCTCGGCCTGGCGACCACCCGCGCACTCGTCCGCAGGGGCGGGCACGTGATCCTCGCGGTGCGGGACGTGGGGAAGGGGGACCGGACGGTCGCGGAGATCACCGATCAGCAGCCGGGCGCCGGTCTTGAGGTGCGCCACCTCGACCTGGCCGATCTCGACTCCGTCCGGTCCTTCGCCGACCAGGTGCGCGCCGATCATCCGCGGCTGGACGTGCTCGTGAACAACGCGGGCGTGATGGCGCCGCCGCGATCGCTGAGCGCGCAGGGCCACGAGCTGCAGTTCGCCGTCAACCATCTCGGTCACTTCGCGCTCACCGGGCTGCTCCTCGACCTGCTGGCCGTCGGGCGCGATCCCCGCGTGGTCACGGTGAGTTCGCTCAGGCACCGGAACGGTCGCCTGCGCTTCGACGACCTCGCGGGCGGGCGCGGCTACTCGCCGATGGCCTTCTACGACCAGTCGAAGTTCGCCAACGCCGTCTTCGGCCGGGAGCTTCACCGACGGCTGGCCGAGGCCGGCAGCCCGGTGCGCAGCGTGCTTGCCCATCCCGGCTACACCGCCACCAGCCTGCAGACGAGTGGGCCGGTCGGCCTGTGGCGGGTGGTGTTCGGCAGCATCGGAAACCCTCTGCTCGCCCAGGCCCCGGACCGCGGCGCCCTGCCCCAGTTGTACGCGGCGACCGAGCCGACGGTGGAGGGCGGGCAGTTCATCGGCCCGGACGGACCGGCCGAGCTGCGCGGCGGACCGACGCGGGTGCGGTTGTCGGCCGGGGCCGCCGATGAGGGGACCGGCCGCCGTCTGTGGGAGGTGTCGGAGCAGCTGACCGACGTGCGGTTCGCGTTTCCGACCCCGGCCTGACGACGGATCCGGCCGGACCGGTGGGGGCGGTTGAACAGGAAGTCGACGGGCCCGACTTCCTCTGCTCATCCGGTGCTCTTCCGCCGTGCGTGGTGCCCGAGCCGGCCGCCGATGTCCTGGTGGCTCACCGGTGGCCTCCCCCGATCGGGGGAGCGTTTTCTCCCGCCTTCCCGCGATGCGCGCCCGATACCCCGGAGGCGAGGATCGTGTCCTGCTCAGTCGACGAGAGGACGGTTGTTGAACACGCAAGGCAGCGAGACGTGGGCCACGGGGACGGACCCGTACTCCCCCCGCTCCCAGGGTCCCGGTCATGGCATGCGGTCCCCGGTCGGCAGGAACGGCCTGGCCGTGGCAGCCATGGTGCTGGGTGTCATCGGTCTGATCACCTCGATCATCTCCGTCGGCGGCCTGTTCGGAGTCATCGGCCTGATCCTGGGCATCGTGGCCCTGACGAAGGCCAGGCGGAGCGGCGTCGGCCGGGGCATGGCCATCACCGGCGTGGTGGCGTCGTTCCTCGCGATCGTGGTGTCCGTCCTGGTCGCCGTCTTCATGGTCTGGTACGCCAACAACACGCAGGAGTGCTACCGGCCCGACAGCCTCCGGCAGTACCAGCAGTGCGTCCACCAGCAGCTCACCGGGCACTGACCGGGGCCGGCTCCGTCCCCGGGCGGACGCCTCTCCCGTCGGCCCCGTCGGCGTGAGGGCGTGAGCGCTCAGCTTCGCGCGCAGGTGTCCTGGTAGGGCAGCCCCTTGGCGTAGGTGAGCTCCCAGTCGCCGCGCGAGAGGCCGCCTCCCGCGATCCGGCAGGCCAGACCGACGGGGTCGGCGGTGATGGCGGGAAGGGCACCGAGATCCCAGAGCTGGCCGGAGCCGTCGTCGCGGACGACGAACAGGGATCTGCGGTTGGGGCTGAAACGGACGTCCGCCAGGTCGGTGGCGGAATCGGGCAGGTCGGCGGCCCAGCCCGGCACGGTCGGATCGGCCGTCTCGTAGAGCCGGACGACACCGTTCCGCTGGCCGAGGGCGATCAGCCCACCGTCCGGGTGGTAGGCGACCTGGACCAGCTCCGCGGTCACCGGGATGGTGGCCAGCGGGGCCGGTCCGATGCTCTGCCCCGACTGCCAGAGGCGGACGCCGTCGAGGCCGTCGTCCGCCAGGACTGTTCCGTCCGGTCCGAAGGCCGCGGCGGACGTGCCGGACAGCGGCCTGGTGATGCCGGCCAGCAGGCCGGCCAGCGGGTCGGCCGGTTTGGCGACGGGCACCAGAACCGGCGCGGCGGGATCCGAGACGTCCCAGAGCGATCCCGGAAGGATCAGCCGCCGCCCGTCGGGGCTGAACACCGTCGGCGTGTGCTGAATGGAGGGCAGGGGGTCCGGAATCGTGACGAGGGGTCCGCCGCCGGAGCCCGTCGGGGTCGTCAAGGAGTTGACCAGCGGGCTGAGCCGCTCGATCAGTTTCAGCTGGACGGGGGCGGAGGGATCGTCCGTGTCCCAGAGGCCCACCCAGGAGTCGGCCCAGTCCTTGCCGCCCGTGACGGCGAGCACCCCGGACCGTGGGCTGAACGCCAGCGATCCCACCCCCGACGGCACCGCGAGAGTGGTCAGCCGCCGGGGGTGGCCCTGGTCGGACACGTCCCAGAGGGTGACCTCGCCGCCCTGCCCGGAGGACACTCCGTACCGCGTGCCGACCGCCACCACGGTGGAGTCCCGGTTGAACCCCACGGCCACGGCCTGCCACCCGGCGCGGCCGGGAAGCACCGCCAGCTCCTGCGGCCTGGCCGGGTCGGAGGTGTCCCAGAGGTGCGCGTCACCCGACCGCCCGCCGACGACCAGCCGGCGGCCGTTGGGGCTGAACGCGGCACTGCGCAGATCCGTGCCCGGAACCGGGGCGATCACGGCCGGGGCCGGGCGGCCGCCGACCAGCCACTGGGAGACCGTCCCGCCGCCGTCGACCTGGAGGACCCGTTGGCCGTCCCCGCTGAACGCGACGGACTCGATCCGCCGGAAACTCCCGGCCCGGGTCTGCTGGTCGAGCTCGTTCCGGGAGGCGGCCACGGCGCCGTGCGAGCCGACCAGCGGCGGCTGGGGCCGGGGGTGCGCCGGGTCCGTGAGGTCCCAGAGCACGGAGCCGCCGTCGGAGGAGGAGGTGATGAGGGACCGGCCGTCCGGCCCGAACGCGAACGCCGAAACGTCGCCGGAGTTGTTGAGGGCCGCCAGTTTCCTCGGCGAGCCCGGGTCGGTGAGGTCCCAGAGGACGACCGTCCGTCTCCAGCCCGTGGCCAGGACCGGGGCGGTCGGGCTCAGGACGACCGGCCCGTTGATCAGCCGCTCTTCGGCTGTCGCCCTCGGGGCCGTCGGGTCCGTCACGTCCCAGACCTGCCAACCCGTCCCGTGGGTGACGGAACCCGGGGTGCCCGACTCGTCCTTGGCCTCGAACGTTCCCGAACCGGTGACCAGGAGGCGGCCGTCGGCGCTGAATGCCGCGTACTGGGCCTGCGTGGCCGCGACCGGGCCGCCGAGCCGGCGCGGGGCCGCGCCGTCGCCGACGTCCCACAGGGTCAGCGTGCCGGTCGAGCCGCCGGCGAGGAGGGCCAGCCTGCGACTGTCCGGGCTGAACACCGCGGCTTGCACCCGGTCGCCGACCTCGGCGTCGAAGGCCATCCGCCGCGGGTGGTGGCGGTCCGTCAGGTCCCACAGGATGACATCGCTGTCGGCCGGCTTCTCGCCCGCGGCCGCGCCATCGGGGGTGGGGGCCGCAACGGTGACCAGTCGGCGCAGGTCAGGGCTGAAGGCCACCGCCTGGGCCTCGTTGGCATGACCGGTCAGGGTGGCGAGCAGACTCGGGTACCCGGCATCGGTGGTGTCCCAGAGCCGGACCGTCCCCTTCTCCTGGCCCTTCGCCCGCCCGACGGCCAGCATGCCGCCGTCCCGGCTGAAGGCGGCGGTGTCCATGAGCGATCCGACGGCGCCCGGCTGTGAACCGCCGTCGAGACGGGTCTGCTGGAGGGTGGTGATCAGCCCGGTCCGGGCCTCCTGGGTCGGATGGAGGCGCAGCGCGGCCAGGCTCAGCTGGAGCGACAGCTGGGGATCGGTCCCGCGCAGATTCTCGGCCCGGGCCTGGAGCAGGCGTTCCATGGCGAGGTTGCCCTGTTCCACGGCCGTCCGGCGCTGTTGATCGGCCACTTTCTTCTGGTCCCGGGCCGACTCCGCGGCCGTCATGGCGATCAGCGAGAGCGCGATCAGCAGTGCGACGGCGGTGCGGCGGGTGAGGGTACTGCGTCGTCTCAGGCGGATCGAGGCGTCCAGGAAGGCCGAGGCCGTGGCGCCGAGACCGGCCCGCCCGGTGCGGGCTGCCCAGGCACGGGCGGCCTCCAGCCGGCTGCCCCGGTACAGCAGGGCGGGGTCGCGGCGGGGCGTTCGGGCCCAGGCGGCGGCCGCCTCCTCCAGCTGCTGGCGGAGGAGGTTGTCGGCGCGGTCGGTGTCCACCCAGGCGCGCAGGCGGGGCCAGGCGTGCAGCAGGGCCTCGTGGGTGATCTGTACGGTGTCACGGCTCCGGGTGAGCAGCCGGCGGCCCGTGAACCCGGCGAGCACGGCCTCGGCCGCAGCGGGGACGAGCCCTTCGGTGAGCCGCTCCTCCGTGACCGCGCGCCGGGTGTCCTCCGATCCCTCGCCGATTCTGACGAGACGCCGGAAGAGCACCTCGGCGGCCTCCCGCCCGGCTGTGTCGAGCCCCCGGTAGATGGTCTCGGCGGTGTCCGAGACGGCGCCGTGGATCCGGCCGGACGCCTTGTAGCCGTCGACGGTCAGGGTCGAACCGTGTCTCTGCTGCCAGGTGGTGCGGAGCGCGTGGGCCAGCAGGGGGAGGCGTCCGGCCTCGTAGCCGCGCCCGGGTGCCGAGGGCTCCGCGCTCCCGTCCTCCTCGGGCCGGTGGAGACCGCCGGCGGCGACGCCGAGGTCGCTCAGCAGCAGTTCGACCAGGCCCTCTTCGAACTCCAGCCGCTCCCGCTGCGCGGGGAAGAGGATCGCCTCCCGGAGCTCGGTCTCCGACATCGGGCCGATGAAGACCTGGCGGCGCTCCAACGCCTCGTGGACAGGGCGGTATTGGGCGAAGCGGGCGTAGAAGTCCGCGCGGACGCCGTAGACGACCAGAGCCGGCGGGCCGCCGGTGGACGGGCCGGGGGAGTCCGTGAGGCGGGCGAGCGCGGTGATGAACCGTCGTCTCTCGTCCTCCGAGGCGGTCTGGGTGAACAGTTCCTCGGCCTGGTCGACGATCACCATCAGCCGGTCGGCGCCCCGGCTGCGGAGCGCGCCGCCGAGCCGGTCGGCGAGGGCCCGTGGATCGCCGTCCAACTCGCCCTCGACGTCGTCGGGTTCGCTGTCGGTCAGCGCGGCCAGGTGCCTCGTGAGCGCGGCCACGGGGTGGGCGCCCGGCGTGAACAGCAGGCAGGGCCACCGGCGCGAGCCGGGCAGCGTCCCACGGGCGAGCGCGGGCACCAGACCGGCTTGCAGCAGCGAGGACTTGCCGGTGCCGGAGGCCGCCACCACCGCGACCGCCCCGCCGTCCCGCAGGCACTCGTCCAGCCGGCCGGTCAGCTTGGCGAGGGCTCTGTCCCGGCCGAAGAACCACTTCGACTGCTCCGCTCCGAAGGCGGTCATGCCGGGGTACGGGCAGTCGTCGCCGCTCTCCGGGTGGGACTCGATCCGGCGGACGCGGTGGACACCGTCCCCGTGATGTACGTGCAGGTCACGTACGGTGATGTGCTGGTCCCCGGCGGCCAGGTAGATGGTGCCGTAGCCGGATGCGTAGGCCTCCAGCCGGAGCCCCGGTCCACTCACTGGCCGGTGATGTGCATGTCGTTGCCGGACATGAAGATCTTCGCCTGGTCGGAGGCGGTGGCCCGCATGGTCACCCGGTTTCCGCCGGCGCCGGACTCGGGGCTCGCGCGGTCGAGTTCGGTCAGCATCCCGCGCAGCTCCGTCGCGAGCGAAGGGTCGGCCCTGAGCGCGTCGCGCAAGCGGGTGCGCCACTCGACGGCCAGTTCCTGTTCCACCTGCCGGTCGCCGGAGAGCCGGGCGGCCAGCAGTTCCTCGCGCGTCTCGACCAGCCGGGCCTCGACGGCCTCCGTCTCCTCGGGCCGGTCCGGGTGCCGGCGCCGCCAGAGCGCCTCGAGCGCCTGCTTGGCCTGCTCCCAGCCGTCGGTGGCCAGCCGGCCGACCAGCGCGGCCGCGGCCGTCGAGGCCAGCGCTACCAGTTCGGGATCCATCTCCAGCCCGCCACCTTTTCTATGACGTCACATCAGATGTGTATGCCACCACATTTTGAGACCGGACCGGCGCCCCGGACAACCCGCCCGGCGGTGAGGCCGTGGCGTGGCGCCCCGGGCGAGGGGGCCCGAACGGTCGTGTGCGAGGTCGGGCGCCCGGCTTCAGACGCTGCGGTCGGCGAGGACCTCGCGGATCACATGGCGGGCGTTGGCGGCCAGGGCGGGGTTGGTGTGGCGGTAGTAGGGGAGTTGGATCAGGGCGATCGACAGCGCCCAGGCGCGGCCGCGGGCCCAGGCGGCCTCGTCGGCGGCGAGGGCGGTCCGGAACGCGGACCGGGCGATGCCGGGCAGCAGGTTCCAGGCGACGATCAGGTCCACCGTCGGATCGCCGACACCGATCAGGCCGAAGTCGATGACGGCGCCCAGCCGCCGCCCGGCGAGCAGGACGTTCCCGGGGGAGAGGTCGCCGTGCACCCAGACGGTCGGGCCGGCGTGCTCGGGCAGGCGGAGCGCCTTGTCCCAGACCGCGGTCGCCGCCTCGGTGTTGATCGCGCCGTCCAGCCTGGCGATCGCGGCGCGGGTGGCGCCGTCCCGGGAGGCCAGTGGGACGCCCCGGGAGGACGGCGGGCCGTCGGCCGGGTCGACCGCGCGCAGAGCGGTGACGAACCCGGCCAGGTCGCGGGCGAGTTGGACCGGCTCGGCGATGCTGCCGACGATCGGGTTGCCGCCGCCCAGCCAGCGGATCACCGACCACTGCCAGGGGTAGCCGGAGCCGGGCCGGCCCTGCGCGAGCGGCGTGGGGATGGGCAGCGGCAGCTGCGGGGCGAGCCGGGGCAGCCAGTGCTGTTCGCGGTCGACGCTCTCGGCGGCCCAGCCCACCCGGGGCAGCCGCACGGCGAGTTCGGGCCCGAGCCGGAACATCGCGTTGTCCGTGCCGGAGGAGGCGACCCGTTCCAGCGGCAGGGACGCCCACTGCGGGAACTGGACGGCGAGCAGTCGCCTGACCAGGGCCGCGTCGATGTCCGGCTCGTCGGGATGCATCCGCGCGGCAGCACACATGGCGGGCAGCCTATAGCGGATCTCCCCGACCCTCAGCCGGATTTCGAACACCAGGGTGTGGGGATGAGAAGGGGATGAGAAACAGGCGGGAGCGTTGGGTCCTGTGGGGGGGCGCTCGGCGGAGTGGCGGCGCTGGCGGTGGCGGCGGTGACCGGGCGGTTCAGCCGGCGGCCCGGTGGGCCGCTGGTGCTGCGGGAGTGGCTTGACGAGCCGTTGCTGTTCGGGACGCTGATCCTCGTCCTGCTCTTCGTCGTCCTGGTGTTCTCGACCGGCCAGGTCCACCTGATCGACCTGGCCGAGTCGGGGGAGCCCCGCTCGTCGGCCTCCCCGGCCTGAACGGGCCGGGGAGGTGCCGGGCGGGCCTGAGCAGGCCTGAACGGGCCAGGCTCGAACGGCCCGCCGGATCAGTCGAGTTCGAAGGCCGCCCGGTAGGCCTTGATGACCTCCGGGTCGCCGAACACCTCCAGCCGGTCCGCGTCGCGCCGGCCCCAGAGCATCAGCAGCAGGTCGGAGGCCGTGCCGCGGACCGCCGCCGCGGCCTTGCCGTGTTCCCGTCCGAGCTGCCAACTCCCGCCCACCGCGCGGAGGGTCCACTCTCCGGCGCCGCCTTCGGCATCCGTGGCGTGCAGGTGCAGGCCGGCCTCCGGGAGGCCGTCGGGGGCGGCCCGGGGGAGGAAGAGGGTGAGCAGTTCGTCGATGCCGTCCAGGGCCAGCGTCCGCTCGACGGGCTCGTCCCGGCCCACCGCGTTGACCGCGTCCCAGCAGTGCACGGCGATCTCCTGGGCCATCCGCCGCTGGATGAAGCCGGCGTTCGCCTGCGTCGACCAACTCCACCTCGGCTCCGCAGGGTCGAGCCGCTCCAGCACCGCCGCGCACTGCTCGGCGCCCTCCGCGAACCAGCCCGGCAGGGCGTCGTCGGCGGGCCGCTCGGGCTCGGTGTACTGGGTGTGCGGGTCGGTGATCTCCCCCTCGGCCACCCTGGTCCAGAACCGGTACACCTCGCCGACGTGCCAGAGCAGGTCGGCCCCCCGCCACCCCGGACAACTCGGCACGGTCAGGCCGAGATCGCCGGTGACGGCGGTGAGGAACCGGGTGGTGTCACGCCGCATCGCGGCCGCGTAGTCGCTCTTCTCCATACCGGCGGACGCTACCCCGCGCCGGTACCGCCCGCCGAACCGATTTCGGCTGACGCGGGGGCGGGACGGAGACGGCGGCGGAGGAAGCGGCGCGGCCGGGAACGGAGCCGGGAACGGAGCCGCGCCACGCCCGGCGCGCCCGGGGGCGTCCGGGACCGGTCACCGGTACCTGCCAGAATGCAGGGCGTACGGGGAACAACGGGGACAGCAACTCTGGAGAAGGTGACCGGCTTCGTGAGCACGTCAGCCGAACAGGTGGTCAAGCAGGCCCAGCAGGCCATCGAGCGGCAGATCGCCGAGGAGCTGGGCGTCCGCGAGGGGCAGGTGAAGGCGGCCGTCGACCTGCTCGACGGCGGCTCGACCGTGCCCTTCGTGGCCCGCTACCGCAAGGAGGTCACCGGCTCCCTCGACGACACCCAGCTGCGCACGCTGGAGGAGCGGCTGCGCTACCTCCGCGAGTTGGAGGAGCGCCGCACCGCCGTCCTGGAGTCCATCGAGGCGCAGGGCAAGCTGGACGACGCGCTGCGCGCCCGCATCCTCGCCGCCGACTCCAAGGCCCGGCTGGAGGACATCTACCTGCCGTACAAGCCGAAGCGGCGCACCAAGGCGCAGATCGCCCGCGAGGCCGGCCTGGAGCCGCTCGCCGACACCCTGCTCGCCGACCCGGCGCAGGACCCGGCCGCGCTGGCCGCCGGCTACCTGAACGAGTCGGTGGCCGACGCCTCCGCCGCGCTGGAGGGCGCCCGCGCCATCCTGGTCGAGCGGTTCGGGGAAGACGCCGACCTGGTCGGCACGTTGCGTGAGCGGATGTGGACGCGGGGTCGCCTCGTCGCCACCGTCCGGGACGGCAAGGAGCAGGACGGCGCCAAGTTCGCCGACTACTTCGACTTCGCCGAGCCGTACACCAGGCTCCCCTCGCACCGCATCCTCGCGATGCTGCGCGGCGAGAAGGAGGAGGTGCTGGACCTGGAGCTGTCCCCGTTCGACGGCGAGGACGGCGACCTGCCCGGGGAGAGCGACTACGAGCAGCGGATCGCCGCCCGGTTCGGCATCGCCGACCACGGCCGCCCGGCCGACAAGTGGCTCGGCGACACCGTCCGCTGGGCCTGGCGCACCCGCATCCTGGTCCGGCTCGGCATCGACCTGCGCGGCCGGCTCCGGCAGGAGGCCGAGGACGAGGCCGTCCGCGTCTTCGCCGCCAACCTGCGCGACCTGCTGCTCGCCGCCCCGGCCGGCACCCGCGCCACCATGGGCCTCGACCCGGGCTTCCGTACCGGGGTGAAGGTCGCGATCGTGGACGACACCGGCAAGGTCGTCGCGTACGACACGATCTACCCGCACCAGCCCGCCAACAAGTGGGACGCCGCCCTGGCCACCCTGGCCGCGCTGGCGAAGAAGCACTCCGTCGACCTGATCGCGATCGGCAACGGCACCGCCTCCCGGGAGACCGACAAGCTCGCCGAGGACCTGCTCAAGCGCCACCCCGAACTGAAGCTCACCAAGGCGATGGTCAGCGAGGCCGGCGCCTCGGTCTACTCGGCCTCCGCGTTCGCCTCGCAGGAGCTGCCCGAGCTGGACGTGTCCATCCGCGGCGCGGTCTCCATCGCCCGCCGCCTCCAGGACCCGCTGGCCGAACTGGTCAAGATCGACCCCAAGTCGATCGGCGTCGGCCAGTACCAGCACGACCTCAGCGAGGTGAAGCTCTCCCGCTCGCTGGACGCCGTGGTCGAGGACTGCGTCAACGCGGTCGGCGTGGACGTCAACACCGCCTCCGCGCCGCTGCTCACCCGGGTCTCCGGGATCACCGGGACGCTCGCGGACAACATCGTCGCCCACCGTGACGCCAACGGCCCGTTCCGCACCCGCAAGTCGCTCAAGGACGTCGCCAGGCTCGGCCCGAAGGCCTTCGAGCAGTGCGCGGGCTTCCTGCGGATCCCGGACGGCGACGACCCGCTGGACGCCTCCAGCGTGCACCCGGAGGCGTACCCGGTGGTGCGGCGGATCCTCGCCGCCACCGGCGGGGAGCTGCGGCAGCTGATCGGCAACGGCACCGCGCTGCGGGCGCTGCGGCCGGGCGACTTCGCCGACGACACCTTCGGCATCCCGACCGTCACCGACATCCTCGGCGAGCTGGACAAGCCCGGCCGCGACCCGCGCCCGGCGTTCCGTACGGCCACCTTCAAGGAGGGCGTCGACAAGATCGGCGACCTGGAGGCCGGCATGGTGCTGGAGGGCGTGGTGACCAATGTCGCCGCCTTCGGCGCCTTCGTGGACGTGGGCGTCCACCAGGACGGGCTGGTGCACGTCTCGGCGCTGTCGAAGAACTTCGTCAAGGACCCGCGCGAGGTGGTCAAGCCCGGTGACATCGTCACGGTGCGGGTGACCTCGGTGGACGTGCCGCGCAAGCGGATCGGGCTGACGCTGCGGCTGGACGACGAGGTCGGCCGGGGCGGTGGCGGCGACCGCGGTGACCGGGGCGGTGACCGGGGCCGTGGTGGCGAGCGCGGTGGCGAGCGGGCGGCGCGTCCGCCGCGCCAGGACCGGCGCGGCTCCGGCTCGGGCTCCGGCTCCGGCGGGTCGGCGCCGCTGGGCAACAGCGCCATGGCGGACGCGCTGCGCCGGGCCGGTCTGACCGGTGGCGGCCAGAACAGTGGCCAGGGCAGCGGCCAGGGCAGCGGCCAGAACAGCGGCCAGGGCGGGTCCGGCAACCGCCGCTCCGGGCGGCGCTGAGCAGACGACGGCGGGCCGGTGGACATCGTGTCCACCGGCCCGCCGCCGTCGCTTCCCTCGCTGCCCGGCCGGTGCTCAGGCCAACAGTCTTTCCTTGGCCCGCTGGTACTCCTCCTCGGTGAGCGAGCCGGTGGCCTTGAGCTCCGCCAGCTTGGCCAGATCGTCGACATGGCTGCGGGCGCCCGTGGCGGCCCCGGTGCCGCCTCCGCCCTCCGCCGGCGGGGCGGCGGCACTGCGGATGTATTCCTTGAAGGCGGCCTCGTTCCGCTGGGCCTGCTCCACGTCTCGCTGGCTCATCGACCTGCCGCGCGCGATGACGTAGACGAGCACGCCGATGAGTGGTAGCACGATCACGAGGAGTAGCCAGCCGGCCTTTGCCCAGCCGCCCAGATCATGGCTGCGGAAGATGTCCGTGATGATCTTGAACAGCAGGAAGAACCAGAGAATCCACAGGAAGAGCTCCAGCATCGTCCAGAAGATGTTGAGCAGCGGGTAGTTGTCCATGGCGCTCCCATCGGTGCGACCCCCTGGCTACAGGCGTCACCCGATTCATATCACCGCATATTGGACATTGCGCTGCGCTGCTCGGCCATTCAAGTGATCTCCGGCGCCGATGGGAATACCTCGCCGACCAGGCGTCTCGGCCGCGCGTCAGCCCCCGGCCCGCCCCCGCAGCTCCACGGCCAGGCCGATCAGCTCGGCCCACCAGGCGTCGCGCCCACCGGCCAGCAACTGCTGCGCCTCGCCCGCCTCCATCGCCCGGACCTCGACCACCTGTTCGCCATCGGCCGGATTGGTCGGCGCGGAGTCCACCGTCACCTCCGCCCAGCCCCAGAGCCAGGCCTTCTCGGGGTGCGGCTGCCACGGCCGGTACGGCTCCGGGGCGTCCGTCACGCACCGATGCGCCCCCAGCCAGACCGGCGCCCCGAGCAACTGCGCGCCGGCCTCCTCCCGCAACTCCCGGACCAGGCAGGACTCGATGCTCTCCCCGCTCTCCCGCGTCCCGCCCGGCAGGAACCAGTGGTCGCGCTCGTCCCGGCAGAGCACCACCAATCCCTCGCTGAACCCGACCAGATGGATGTTGGTGACCAGTTCGTCCGGCGGCAGTTCCGTCGAGAACTGCGCGTCGTAAGGCCCCCACGCCCAGTGCTGCGGCGCGTGCAGCGTGGGGAAACGCGCCGCCAGTTCGGCGGCTCTGCCAGTGGTGTCCGTTCGGTCCGTGGTATCGGTCATTCCGAGATCGTAGTGCCGGCGGGGAGGCGGAGGGGGGTGGCGGTACGGGCCAGGGCGAGGCCGGCGGTGCCGAGGGCGCGGGAGCGGTGGGGGATGGTGGCCCCGACCGGGGTGGCGACCCAACTGCCCAGCGAGATCTCGGCAGTGATGCCTGGTCCGAAACCGGCGATCAGGCCCTGGGCGCCGTCGGGAAGGGCGCCCTCGTCGAAGAGGCGGGCGAGGGCGTCGAAGACGACGGCGCTGGCGATGTTGCCGCGCTCGGTGAGGGTGGCGCGGCTGAAACGGAAGGCGGCGGGCTCCAGATTGAGGTAGTGGCAGAGGTCGTCGAGGATGCGGGGGCCGCCGGCGTGCACGATGTAGAAGCCGAGGCCCGAGACGTCCCAGCTGTGCTCGGTGGCCAGCGCGCGCAGGGCGGGGGCCAGCATCTCCATGGTGCCGGGGACGCGCTTGTCGAGCTGGAAGTGGAAGCCGGTGTCCTTGACCCCGTAGGAGATCCAGTCCTCGGTGTGCGGGACGAGGTGCGAGCCGTTGCGCTCGATGTGCACGCCGGTGCCGCCGCGGCCGCGCATCACCACGGCGGCGACGGCGTCCCCGAACAGGCCGTTGGAGAGCAGCGAGCCGACGCCGAGGTCGGTCGGCTGGTAGCAGAGCGAGCAGAACTCGCAGGCCACGATGAGGACGTTGGAGCCCGGGTAGGCGCGGCAGAAGTCGTGCGCCCGGTTGACGGCGGCGCCGCCGGCCGCGCAGCCGAGCTGGGCGATCGGCACCTGGCGGGTGTCCGAGCGGAAGCCCATGGTGTTGATCAGCCAGGCCGTCAGCGAGGGCATCATGAAGCCGGTGCAGGAGACGTAGACGATCAGGTCGATGTCCCGGGCGGACAGCTCGGCGTGCCCGAGGGCGCGTTCGACCACCTCGGGGACGCGCAGCTTGGCCTCGCGTTCGTAGACGGCGTTGCGGGTGGTGAAGCCGGGGTGCTCCAGGGTCTGCTCGATGGGCTGGACGAGATGCCTGGTCCGCACCCCGGTGTTCTCGATCAGCCGTAGCGCCAGGGCGAGTTGCGGGTGGCCGGCGTGCAGGGTGCGGGCCAGGTCGAGGGTCTGGCCGAGCGTGATGACGTGCTCGGGTACCGCGATGGCGGGTCGGCAGAGTGTTGCCATGGATGAGGTCTCCCCTGGTGCCTACGGGTGCGTCGGACGTGCGCCTGGGTGGCGCGGGGGAAGGGTCACCAGGCGACCGGAAGGGTGCGCGGGTAGCGCCAGATCGAGCCCGTCCGCCAGTCCAGCCCGTCCGCCGGGACGGCGAGCCGCAGCCCGGGGAAGCGCCGCAGCAGGGTGCCGATGGCGACCTGGAGCTCCATCCGGGCCAGGTGCGCGCCGGGGCAGTGGTGGGTGCCGTAGCCGAAGGTCATGTGGTTGGCCGTGCCGCGGTCGAGGTCCAGCTCGTCGGGCCGGTCGAACATCCGCCCGTCGCGGTTGGCGGCCAGGTAGGAGACGTGCACGGCCTCGCCGGCCTTGATCAGCACACCGCCCAGCTCGACGTCCTCGGTGGCCACCCGGGCGATGCCGACGCCCTGGCGGAACGGGATGAAGCGGAGCAGCTCCTCCAGGGCGCGCGGCAGCAGGTCGGGCTGGGCGCGGAGCTTGGCGAGCTGCTCGGGGTGGGTGAGCAGGGTGTAGGTGATGTTGCTGAGCTGGTAGGTGCTGGTGTCGTGGCCGGTGACCAGCAGGACCATCGCCATCACGGCGAGCTCCTGGTCGTCCAGCAGTTCCTCGCCGTCCCGGGCGGTGGCGAGGGCGCTGATCAGGTCCTCGCCGGGGGCGCGGCGGCGGGCGGCGGTCAGCTCGGCGAAGTAGTCGCGCAGGGCGGTCTTGGCGCGGACCTGGCCGTCACCGCTGCCGGGGCCCATCGACATCATCGCGACGGCGTGGCCGCGGAGTTCGGCGCGGTCCCGCTCGGGGATGTCGAGCATCTCGCAGATGGTGGTGAGCGGCAGCCGGCTGGAGAGGTGGTGGACCAGGTCGGCGGGGGAGCCGTGTTCGGCCATCTCGTCCAGGAAGCCGTCGACGATCCGCTGGGTCTTCGCCCGCATCTGCTCGACCTGGCGGTTGGTGAAGCCCTTGGCGACCAGCCGCCGCAGCCGGTTGTGGGCGGGCGGGTCCATCAGGTTGATCGCCTCGACCTGGGCGATCGGGGCGGGCGTCATGCGGGGGAGGTCCCGCCCGATGCCGGCGGCGCGGCTGAACCGGCGGTCGGTGGTGACGACGCGGACGTCCTCGTAGCGGGTGGCCAGCCAGGCCTCGCCCTCGCCGTGCGGCAGCCGGATCCTGGCGATCGGGTCCTCGGTGAGCAGTTGCTTCAGGAGGGGGTCGAACTCCAGGCCTGCGGTGTGGTTGAACGGGCAGTCCCACACGGGGGCGGAGGTAGTCACGGGCTGATCCAAGTGGCCTGAGGTGGTGCCGCCCGGACATGGGCCGTTCGGGCGCGGACGTGCTGATGTTCCCCCATGAGGAGGCAAAAGTGTGGGCGTGACGGATAGTTCGCTCGATCGAGCGAGATAGATGATTGTCATCAGATATGCGGGAGTTGGGGATCACCTGCTGCCGGGGACGCACTCGGCAGGACGTGCGGGGCGCGCGGCAAATGGCATGCACGCTACTAGGCAACCGGCCAGTAACAGCCCTACCGTCGAACCCTCTTAGCTCTGACGGAGGAGCTGGTATGCACCGACGCCCCCATGCGCTCAGGCTCCCGGTCGCCGGCCTCTCGGCGGCCCTCCTCATCACCGCGGCCCTCACCACGACACCCGCCCCGGCCACCCCCGTGCCCGGCGCCCCCGCCGCGGCCGGCGACTACTGCGGCGGCCGCTGCCTCGACATCCTGCCGCCCGGCGAGAACGGCAACGCCACCCTCGCGGAGATCATCCTCAACCGGATGTTCGGCAGCCGCCCCGCCCACACCGACGACCAGCTCGGCCCGTACGCGGCGCTCGCGGCCGGCTACCTGGGCCTCACCGAGGCCCAGTTGCGCAGCTTCTTCAACGACGCCTCCTTCGGCGTCCCCGCCGACCAGGTGGCCAGCACCACCCGGCCCCGCGCCGACGTCGCCATCGTCCGGGACAAGGCCACCGGTGTCCCGCACATCACCGGAACCACCCGCTACGGCACCGAGTTCGGCGCGGGCTACGCCGCCGCGCAGGACCGGCTCTGGGTGATGGACCTCTTCCGGCACGTCGGCCGGGGCGAGCTCTCCGGCTTCGCCGGCGGCGCCGCGGCCAACCGCCAGCTGGAGCAGAGCTTCTGGCAGGCCGCCCCGTACACCGAGGACGAGCTCCAGCGGCAGATCGACGCCATCGCGGGGCAGGGCGACCGGGCGAAGCAGGCCCTCAACGATGCCACCGCCTACCTCGACGGCATCAACCAGTACGTCAAGGAGGCGTACGACGGCCGCTACTTCCCCGGCGAGTACGACCTCACCGGGCACATCGACCCGATCACCAACCAGGGCTCGATCGCACCGTTCAAGCTGACCGACCTGGTGGCCCTCGCCTCCGTGGTCGGCGCCCTCTTCGGCTCCGGCGGCGGCGGTGAACTCGCCTCCGCCCAGGTCAAGTCGGCCGCCGAGGCCCGCTACGGCAAGGAGGCCGGCGACGCCGTCTGGAAGTCGCTGCGCGAGGCCGACGACCCGGAGGCCGTCCAGACCCTGCACGACGGGCAGAGCTTCCCCTACGCCCAGGCGCCCGACGACCCGCAGGGCGCCGCGCTGCCCGACCCGGGATCGGTGGTGCCCGAGCGGCTGGTCTACGACGCCACCGGCTCGGCCGGACAGCTCACCACCCCGGCAGGCGGCGTGCTGCCCGGCAACCTGCTCCGCGGCCGGCACGGGATGTCCAACGCCCTGCTGGTCTCCGGCAGCCACACCGACGACGGCCACCCCGTCGCCGTCTTCGGCCCGCAGACCGGCTACTTCGCCCCGCAGCTGCTGATGCTGGAGGAGATCCAGGGCCCCGGCATCAGCGCCCGCGGCGCCGCCTTCGCCGGCCTCAGCTTCTACGTCCAGCTCGGCCGCGGCCAGGACTACGCCTGGAGCGCCACCTCCGCGGGCCAGGACATCACCGACACCTACGCCGTCCCGCTCTGCACCACGGACGGCTCACCCGTCACCACCGCCGCCAACTCCTACCGCTGGCACGGCCAGTGCCTGCCGTTCGACCGGCTGGAGCGGAAGAACGCCTGGAGCCCGACCACCGCCGACTCCACCGCGGCCGGCTCCTACACCCTGGTGATGTACCGCTCCCGCTACGGCCTGGTGACCGCGCGCGGCACCGTCGGCGGCGCCCCCGTCGCCTTCACCTCGCTGCGCTCCTCCTACCGCCACGAGGCCGACTCCATCATCGGCTTCCAGGAGCTCAACGACCCCGGCGCGGTGCACGACGCCGCGAGCTTCCAGCGGGCCGCGCAGGACATCAACTACACCTTCAACTGGTTCTACGCGGACTCCAGGGACATCGCGTACTACAACTCCGGCGCCAACCCCGTCCGCGCCCCCGGGGTCGACCCCGGCCTGCCCGTTCGGGCCGAACCCGCCTACGAGTGGGTCGACTTCGACTCGGTGGCCAACACCGCGCGGTACACCCCGCCGGCCGAGCACCCGCAGTCGGTCAACCAGGACTACTACATCTCCTGGAACAACAAACAGGCCGCCGGGTACGCCCCGGCCGGCTACGGCAACGGTTCGGTGCACCGGGCCAACCTGCTCGACGACCGGGTCAAGGCCCTGCTGAAGAACGGCGGCAGGGCGAGCCGGGTCTCGCTCACCCAGGCCATGGAGAGCGCCGCGCTGGCCGACCTGCGGGCCGAGGACGTGCTGCCCGAGCTGCTACGGGTGATCCGCAGCGCCCCGGTGACCGACCCGGCCGCGGTCACCGCCCTGCAGCAGCTGGAGAGTTGGCTGGCGCACGGCGCGCAGCGCCGGGAGACCTCGGCCGGCAGCCAGACGTACGCGGACGCGGCGGCGATCCGGATCATGGACGCCTGGTGGCCGCTGGCCGCGGAGGGGGTGATGCGGCCCGGGCTGGGCGACCAGCTCTTCGCCGCGCTGACCGGGGCGTTGCAGATCAACGAGTCGCCGTCGGGCGGGCAGCCGGGCCCCGGTGGCGGCCCGGTCAGCGCCAACGAGTCGATCCCGCACAAGGGTTCCGCCTTCCAGTACGGCTGGTGGAGCTACCTGGACAAGGACCTGCGGGCCGTGCTCGGCCAGCCGGTGGCGGTCCCACTGGCCCGGCCGTTCTGCGGCGGGGGCGACCTCGCGGCCTGCCGGTCGGTGCTGCTCGACACCCTGAAGCGGGCCGCCGCACAGACCCCGGCCCAGGTCTACCCGGGGGACGCGGACTGCGCGGCGGGCAACCAGTGGTGCGCGGACACCGTCATCCAGCGGCCGCTGGGCGGGGTGACCGACGCCAAGACCACCTGGCAGAACCGGCCGACGTACCAGCAGGTGGTGCAGTTCTCCGCCCACCGCTGAGCACTCCGGCCCTGCGGCCCTGGCCGCGCCGGAAACCGGCGCGGCCAGAACCGGGCGGGCGTCCGGGGCGTCCGTTCAGGCGTGATCACAGGTCTCCTGAGCGGGGTGCCGCTGTTCTGGCCCGGGCTGCTCTGCTCGCTGGTACCGGCGGCGCTGCTGAACCGGCCGGTGGGGCGGCTGCTGCGGGCGCACTGGGCGGTGGCGTTCGTGCTGCTGCTGGCAGGTGGCGGGGTGGTGACGCTGACGCTGCTGCCCGACAGCCAGGGGGCGTTCTGGGAGCTCTCCCGGGACGCCGTCCGGCACTGCGCGTTCGCCGGGGCCGGGCTGCGGCCGCCCGATGAGTGGCTGACCTCGCGGCAGGCGGAGCTGAACATCGCGATGTTCGTTCCGGTCGGCCTCGCGGCGGCGCTGGCCGGGACCAGGCCCCGGGCGGCGGCCGCCCTGCTCGGTGCGGCGGCCCTGCCGTTCGCGGTGGAGGCCGTCCAGTACGCGCTGCCCGGACTCGGCCGGGCCTGCGACGCCCAGGACGTCTGGGACAGCCTGCTCGGCCTCGCGCTGGGCGCGGCCCCCGGCCTGCTCGCGGGCCAGGTGGTCCGGGCGGCGGCGCGCTCGCTGCGGGCGGGGAGGAGCGCCTGACGGACCCGTACGGGGGAGGGGCGGCGGCCGTACAGAACCGGGCTGTCCGCCGTGGGACGGACAGCCCGGGTGTGTGGCGGGTAGTCAGAGGGAACGGGCGAACTCGACGAACGCCTGCCAGGCGGTCGGCGTGAAGTCGAGCCGCGGACCGCTCTTGTCCTTGGAGTCGCGTACGTGAACGGTGTCGATGCAGGAGGCGATCTCAACGCACTCGGCGCCCTCGTTGCCGCTGTGGCTGCTCTTGAACCAGACGAGTCCTGTGCTCATAGCTCCCCCAACTCAGGGACGAATCGGCGACTCGACGGTACGCCAACGGCCCGCCGCTGCCTAGCGACGGGCCGTTGGGGAGCTCAGATCTCGGTAGCGGCCGCGAACTCCACGAACGCCTTCCACGAGGCCGGCTCGAAGGCCAGCTGCGGTCCGCTCTTGTTTTTGGAGTCACGGACGAGGATGGCTTCGGTCGCGTCGGCAACCTCGATGCACTCGGCGCCCTCGTTGCTGCTGTAGCTGCTCTTGAACCATGCGAGCTCGGTGCTCATCGTTCTCCCAGCATCTTCTCGATCAGGGTCAGGGACTCCTGCAGAGTGAGCGCCTGGGCCCTGATGCTGCTGTACCGTGCGGCCATCCTACGGACTTCTTCCGAGTCCGTGATCAACCTGTTGACGTGCTGCACTTCCACGTACGCGATCTGCGGTCGTCCGGACGGAGTGAGCAGCGTGAACGGACCGCCCATTCCGGCTTGTTCCGTCCTGTCCAAGGGCATCACCTGGAGTTCCACGCCCCACATCCGCCCGATCGCGACCAGCCGCCTCAGCTGTTCGAGGTGCACATCCCAGCCACCCAGGGGCCTCTGCAGCACGCTCTCATCGAGCACCCAGCTCAACACCGGGAGCGGAGAGCGATTCAGGATCTCCTGCCTCTCCATGCGGGCGGCCACCCACTGTTCCACCTCCCCTTCGGTCAGCCACGGCCTACGCATTTGATACAGGGCCCGGGCATGAGCTTCGGTCTGGAGGAGGCCTGGGACAAGTAGTGTGCTGTACCCGTGGATCTCGACCGCCTGCGACTCCTCCTTCGTGAAGGCCTTCGAGAACGCGGGGTTCGTGAGGCGCATCTTCGCCTTCGCCTTCATGACGTCTTCCGCCACGATTTTCAACGCCCCACGAGCTCCGAGGAGTTCGTCGGCGGCCTCCAGCAGCTCGACTCTCGGGGTCCGCCGTCCCCGTTCGACCGATCCGATCATGTTCTCGCTGTACCCGGCGCGGCGCGCGAACTCCCGCTGCGTCAGTCCGGCCTGCTCCCGGAACAGCTTCAGCTGCTTGCCCACCGCGCTGAAGAACTCCGACACCTCGTCGGACAGCTCGTCGTCCTCGAACACCACGCGCTCGTCGTCCGCCACAGCAACCACCCCGTCCTGCTCACCGTGTGTGTGATCGGTTAATCCCGCACCCACCGGCAGGAAACCGTACGCATCCGCACAAGCACTCTCAGTACTCGCCGGATGCATGGTCAGGGTACGCCCCACCCGCCGCGCTATGTCTCATGAAGTCCGGAATTCCCCTCGACATCGCGACTCCACGCCACCCCCTCAGCGCGGATTGGGAAGTCGGGCCCTCCGACTTCCCAATCCGCTCAGGCCGCGTGCCCCGCCGCCTCCTCCGGGCGGATCACGGGCGGAGTCCGGAGATCGCTGCGGTGCCTTCCCGTGGGCAGCCCGGCGAGATCGCGAGCGGGGCCGCGCCGGTACGATCCGGCCCATGCTTCTGTCGATCGACGTCGAGTCACATGCCTACCAGTACGGGCAGTACGCCGGATACGCCATCGTGGGTGCGCTCGGACTGCTCTTCCTCTGGAAGGCGACCGGCGAATGGCGCGGCGTGGTCGACCAGCAGCCGCCCCGGACCCCCGAGGACGCCACCCGGATCGCCGGGCTGCGCCGGAGGCGTACGAACATCGTCCTGACCGTGATGGGCGCACTCGCCGCCGTCGGGACGACCGCGATAGGTGTGAAGGCCTCCGGGAACGACTTCCGTGACTCCGCCGCGTCCTCCGGCCCCACCGACCGCACGGTCGTCGCGCCGGCCTCCGTCGGGGACTACCACCTGCTCGTCGGGGAGAACGCCGCACAGCTGGAGGCACGGATGGCGAATGACGCGTCGCATCGCAGCTGGTTCTACGCGAGCTCGCCGGACGACACCCACCCGCAGGTCGTGCTGACCGCCGCCACGAACGAGTGGAGCCCCGGACTCGCCCACGAGAAGGCCACGCATTCGTCCTCCTGGGCTCTCCAGAACTTCTTCGCCGGGGCCAGGATCGACCGCCCGCAGGCCGTCGACCCGGGCCCCCTCGGCGGGCAGATGCAGTGCGGCGGCAAGGGTGCGAACACCATCTGCGCCTGGGACGACGCCTCGACGTCCGGAGCCCTCGTCCTGCTGGGCATCACGGATATTCACGACGCTGCCGACCTCGCGGTGAAGTTCCGCAACGCGGCCGAACACTGAGTCAACGGGACGCCGGACCACAAGCTGACCGGGTGAACCCGGGCCGGTGCGAGGGCCGTCAACCCAGGTGTCGGCCCTCCGGGCCGGCCGGTTCGGACACCCGCGCGCACGGCGTGCTCCGGACAACGGCTCACCACGGTCAGTGCCCTGACCGCTCCCCAGGAGGTCCGCAATGGCGCCGAGGAAACCCACGAAGATCCTGCTCGGAAGCACGACACTGGTCTGCCTGAGCGCCGGCGTGATCGCGATCGGAGGCGTGGCATCCGGGCACGAGGGCACCGGGGCGACGTCGGCCGTGGCGGCGTCGGCGCGAAACGCCCGCCCGGTCCTGAAGTTCAGCAGCCTGGACGGCCCGGTCACCGCAGACGAGATCAAGTCGTACAAGTCCTACATTCAGACGCTCACGCCGGCCGCTGACAACATCGGCAACCAGTGGGCCCAGGGGCACAGCGGTGAGTCCACCAAGGCGATGGGCCTGGTGTACGAGGTCTCCGCGGACCGGGCGATCCTCGACCGGATGATCGGCTTCTGCGACACCGTCCTCTCCGAGCGCAACGACCTGGCGGCCCGCCCGGTCGGACAGCACGTGCTCTGGACCGGCAAGGTCGATCCCGCGTGGCCCAACGACGTCACGGCCAAGCCCATCGGCACCGGTGGCGAGCAGGGCGACCCGGTGGGGCACCTCGCCAACTGCGCCCGGCTCATCTTGCGGACGCCCGGCATCTGGCAGAAGCCCGTGACCAGCGGCGACCCCCACGGGTACGGCGCCACCTACCTCGACCGGGCCAAGCGGTTCGTCGCGGAGGCCGACACCGCCGTCGACCGGCACATCCTGGCCCGGCTGCTGGACGTCTCCAAGGGGAACCGCCAGTACTTCGCGGCGGACTCGCCCTACAAGGGCGGCCAGCCGGTGCCGTGGAACCAGCAGATGATGTTCGACTACGCCTTCCAGAACCTCGCGATCGCGCACCAGCTCCTGGGCGACGACCCGAAGCGGGTCAACCGGTACGACGACCTGGTGCAGGCCAGCATCGACTGGTTCTTCTCGCAGGCGCGCAAGTACACCGACGGCGCCGGCAAGACCGCCTACGACTGGGGATACGCCCCTTCGACCAACGGCAAGGAGGACAACAACCACGGCAGCCTGGACTGCGCGGGCCTCTACCGGGCCTACCTGTCCGGCCGGTACGGCATCACCCCGGCCATGCTCGCCCCGCTCGCGAACACCTTCGTGGACGTGATGAGCAAGGAGCCCGGCCACTACGCGGGGCGCATCGACGGCGCCGACGGCGCAGGGAACAGCGGGCCCACCACCTACGTCCGCAGCGGCTGGCTCCTCATGGCCGAGTTCCGGCCCGACGCCTACCAGAAGCTGATGAGCGCCAACTTCCCCCAGGGGACGACGACGGCCGACGACCAGTTCTCGCGCGCCCTGATGCTGAAGAACCGGCGGAACAAGCCCCAGGGCTGACCGGCCCGACCCACCCCGAGGCCGGCCGTCCACCACCGCGCCGGACGGGTCTCCGCACCGTGGCACCGGGCCCGTGCGACGACGTCCAACGGAGAAGTTCTAGGGTGAGCCCATGCCTGACACTGTGCCGCACGACGCCGACCGGACCGGCGGGGGCGCCGGTGACGGGTGGTTGGAGGAGATGAGAGCGCGGGTGCGCGGAGCCCAGGCCCAGGGCGGACGGGGTGCGTGGGGTCCGTCGGCCCCGGCGGGGGCGGCGCCCGGCCGGGCCGACGCCACCGCCTCCCCGGTCGAGCGCCGCCTCCGGCTGGCCTTCGCCGCGCACACCGGTGAGGTGACGGCGGTGGCGGCGGCCACGGCGTACGGCCGCCGGTTCGCCGTCACCTGCGGCTGGCAGGAGGAGGCGGTCCGCGTGTGGGATCTGGACACGGGGCATCCGCTGGGCGGACCTCTCGTCGGCCACACCGGCAGGGTGTCGGCGGTGGCGACGACGGTGCTGGCCGGCCGGCCGGTCGCCGTCACCGGCGGCGAGGACGGCACGGTTCGGCTCTGGGACCTGGTGACCGGCGCGCAGATCGGCGAACCGCTGATCAGCCCCGCCGGCCGGGTACCGGCCCTGGCGACCGCCCGGCTCGACGGCCGCCCGGTGGTCGTGATCTGCGGCGAGGACGGAACGGCGCGCGTGCGGGACCTCGCCACCCGCCGACAGGTCGGGCAGTCGCTCGCCGGCCACACCGGCGAGGTGCTGTCCGTGGCGACGACGGCGCTGGACGGCCGCCGGGTGGCCGTCACCGGCGGCGAGGACGGCACGGTTCGGCTCTGGGACCTGACCACGCGCCGGCCCCTCGGCGAGCCCCTCACCGGTCACACCGGCCGGGTGACCTCGGTGGCGACCACCCGGATCGACGGCCGCCCGGTCGCAGCCACCGCCGGTCCTGAAGCCGTCCGGGTCTGGGACCTGACCACGTGCCGTCAGCTCGGCACGCCCCTCACCGGCCTCGCCACCACCGTGGTGACCGCGACCCTCGACGGCCGCCAGGTCGCCGTCACCGGCGGCTGGTACGAGGTACGGACCTGGGACCTGGCCACCCGCGAGCAGATCGGCGAGGCCCTGGACGTCCCGATGTCCGTGGGAGCGCTGGCCCTGGCACCGGACGGCCGGCTGCTGGTCGGCTTCGACTGGGACCTCACCGTGCTGGCCCACCTGCGCTGAGGGGCGATGACCGGGCCACCGCACCTCGGCTGCCCGGGTGTCGGTGCCGTGTGGCACATTGCCGCTCGTGACGACTGACACGAACGACCCGCTGGCCGGGCTGGACACCATCGACTGGGCGGCCCTGGGGCACGCCTACGGCGCTGCGGACGACGTACCGGAACAGCTGCGGGCCCTCTGCGGGGCCGACGAGGGCGGGCGGGAGAAGGCGCTGATCGACCTGTACGGCAACATCTTCCACCAGGGCAGCCGCTACCAGGCGTCGGCCGTGGCGGTGCCGTTCCTGGCGCGGATGGCCGCCGACGCGTCGCTGCCCGGGCGGCCCGAGGTACTGGGGCTGCTCGCGTCGCTGGCCATCGGGTACGACGAGGCGCACCTGCCGGGCGGCGTCGACGTGGCGGGGTGGCGGCGGGAGACGGCGGAGTTCAGGGCGAAGGGGCCCGCGCGGATCCGCGCCGAGTACGACGCGTGGGTTGCGGAGGCGGCCGGGGAGGGTGAGCGCCGGGTCCGCGAGAGCCGGCGCGAGGCGTTCGACTTCGACGATCAGCTTCGGTACCTGGAGACCGAGTTGGGCGTCTACGACGCGGTCCGGGCGGAGGTGCCGGGCCTCCGCGCACTGCTGGACGACGGCGATCCGGCGGTCCGGGCGGCGACGGCGTACCTGCTGGCCTGGTTCCCCGAAGAGGCCGCGCCCACGCTGCCGCGCTTGCTCCGGCTGCTCGACCGGGAGCCGGTCCCGGCCGTCCTGGCGACGGCCCTGGTCGCGGCGGGGCTGCTGGGCGATGCCGAACTCGTCGAGCGCCTGCGGCCGTTCCTCGCCACCGAGGACCGGGCGGTGCGGTGGGCGGCGGCAACCGCCCTGGCCCGCCTGGGCTCTGCCGAAGCCGGCGTGCTCGCCGAACTCGCCGCCGCCGAGACCGACCCGCCGGAGCCGGGCGCGCCGGACATCCCGTTCCACGACGGCGACCTGCGCGGCTACGCCGCGGCCAGCCTCACCCTGCTGGCCGGCCACTACCCGGCCGAGGCCCTGGACGCCGTGACGACCGGCCTGGCCGCCACCTCGGGCCCCGCCGCCTTCGCGATCACCGCGGCCGCCCTGCGCCTGGCCTTCGGCCCGCAACGTCCGGCGGTGATCCCGGCGTTCGCGGAATTGGGGGAGCGGCAGCAGCGCCTGCTCCGCGTCCTGGCCTCGCTCGACAGCGAGACGTGGCGGTGGGTGAACTTCCTGGAGATCCTGGCTGCCTGGGGGCTGCCGCAGGACCGCCCGGCGCTGCGGCGCTATGCGGGGATGGCGGCGGAGTAGCCGGGGCGGCGGGGGCGCATCCCGGGAGTGGGACGTCGGACCGGCCGACTTCCCACTCCGCGGCTCGCCGGAGCACGGGGGCCCGGGGGCCCGGGGGATCAGCGTCGGCCGGTGGCGTGCTCGTTCAGGAAGGCGCCGGCGTGGGCGGCGGCCTCCTCCTTGGTGGCCCAGGAGGTGCCGCTGTCGGCCGCGCCGTCCGTCCCGTCGGCGCCGCGGGCGGTCCACCGCCAGTGGCCCGATGCCGGATCGCGGGACAACTCGGCCTTTCCGCCGAACAGTTCGACGGTGGCCCGGTCCGACTGCGCGGCCGGCCTCTCGACGGCGTCGGGCCACTTCTTGCGGGCGCCCTGCCGGGTGATGCCCCAGGCGGCCCCGAGCTGCTCGTAGTTCGCGCCGTAGGAGCCGGCGGTCCGCGCGGCGATCGCCGTCAGCCGTTCGACCTCCGTGTCCACCACCTTCCAGGCGGCGAGGACGGACAGGGTGACCTCGATCGGGTCCGCGTTCCACATGCGGTCCTCGGTGAGCCCGGTCGCCCGGGCGCGCAGGGCCGCGGCGAGCGGGGTGAGGGCGTCCTGGAGGGCCCGGTCGAGAGAGGCGAGCTCGGCGGAGGTGGCTTCGGTCGGCTTCATGGCGACAACTTTAGTTTCCAAACCTCCTTGTGGTAATAAGAGTTTACGAATGGCATATGCCAACCATGGCCGGCGGCCCGGACGTGCGGGTGCCGACGGCTCCCCGAGCCGCCGGCGCCCGCGTCAGACCTGGTCAGCCGCCGTACTGGGCGAAGAGCTTCGCGAACTCGTAGGGCTGCTGCGGGATGTTGGTGCACTTGAACAGCGCGCCGGTGCAGGCGTTGGCGTCCCGGGTGGCGTCCCAGAAGGCGAGCGCGCCGAGGTGGTGCTGCTGGGCGAAGGAAACCAGCTGCTGGGCGTCCGCCTGGTTGTAGATCTGGTGGTCGTCGTTCTCCCCGATCATCGGGGTGATGCCGACCATCGCCCAGAGCTGGGCGTCGCTCTTCGCCGGGTAGAGGGTCTTGAGCTGGCCGTAGAGCGACTGGGCGGCCTGGACGGCCGCGTCGCCGTAGTCGGCGCCGGTGCGGTAGTAGTCCATGGCCATGACGTTCACCAGGTTGACGTCCACGCCCGCGTCCCGGGCGGACTTGACGATGGCGACGCCGTCGGCGGTGAGGCCCTCGGGCAGCACCGGCAGGGTGAAGGAGACCTTGAGGCCGGGGTTGGCCTGCTGCAACCTGGCCAGCGCGGCGGACCGGCGGGTGTTGGAGGCGGTGTCGGCGATCGCCGCGCCCTCGATGTCGAAGTCGACGTAGCGCAGGTTGTAGGCCTTCACCACGGCGTCGTACTCGGCGAACAGCGAGTCCACCGTGGTGCAGGCGGCGGCGAGTTCGGTGCCGCTGGCGCCGCCGAAGGAGACCTTGACGTCGCCGCCGGCCGCGCGCAGCGCGTCCACCTGGTCCTTGGCCCAACCGGTGCGCGGGTCATAGGCGTTGAACCAGCTGGCCTTGCAGCCGACGCCGGTGACGAAGCCCATCGTGAAGGACTTGAGGTTGCCGGACTTGGCCATCGCGGGCATCGACGGGGTCGGCCAGGCGCCCATGTCGATGTACGGGGCCACCGGGACGGCCACGTTCGGGGGCGGGGTGCCGGGGCCGGTGGGCGTGGCGGTGGTCGTCGGGGTGCCCGATGTGGGCGGCGGGGTGGACGGGTTGCCGCCGCCGGGGCCGGTCAGCGAGACGTCGTCGGCGAGGTAGGAGCCCTGCCCGTACCAGCCGTGCAGGTACACCGTGACGCTGGTGGTGGCCGGTCCGGTGGTGAACGTGGTGGACAGCTGCTGCCAGGCGGCCCCACCGGGCGTCCAGACGGCCGGGTCGGTGACCCCGCTGCCGGTCGCGCCGAGGTAGACGTACTGGCCCTGCACCCAGGCGCTGAGCGTGTACGTGGTGTTGGGCTGCACGGTGACGCTCTGGCCGCACTGCGCGGTGTCGCTGCTGCCCGCGGCGCCCTTGAGTGCGTACGAGCCGTTGTGCGCACCGGTGTTGACGATGCTGCCGGTGGTGGCGGAACAGCTCCACGGGCCGAGCGAGCCGCTCTCGAAGCCGGCGTTGGCGAGCAGGTTGCCGTCGGCCGCACCGGCGTTGCCGGCGAGGGCGGCGAGTCCGCCCGCGGCCAGGGCGACGGCGGCGGCGAGGCTGAGCAGCTTGGCGCGGCCGGCGGGGCGGCGGTGCTGGGCGGGCGCGTGCTGGACGGGGGCGTGCTGGGGCGCGCGTGGCATGGGGGTGCCTCTCGGGGACGGTGCCCCGCCGACCACGGGCGCAGAAAAGGACCGGGGTGCGCGGGCGGGCGGCGGCGGGCTGGGGGCGGGGTGTCCGGATGCGGGGGAGGTGCGCGGTACTGAGCATCAAACTGGACTAGACCAGCTGTGCACGTCAAGCATTTCCGGGACATCAAGGCGCGCCACAGCCCGGCTTGTGCATGGTTTAAGAGTGCTCTCATCCTGGCGGCCGCTCGGGTTCCACACCGTCGGCTCACCGGGCGGCCGCGGGTGTGGTCGAGGCGGGCGCCGGCCCGGGCGCCGCACCGTTCGGGTGTGCCGCACTTGACCTTGAGTGCGCTCGAAGGTGAAGGCTGGTTCCCGTTGGTCCCGGTGACACCGGATCCCGACGGATCCCGACGAATCCCGACACGAAGGAGAACCGCGATGCGTACCGCCACGCTCGGAACCGAGGGCCCCGAGGTCGGGGTGGTCGGCCTCGGCTGCATGGGGATGACCTGGGCCTACGACCTGCGCGACCGCGACGACGAGGTCTCGGTCCGGGTGATCAGGGAGGCGCTGGACCTCGGTGTCACCCTGATCGACACCGCCGACATCTACGGCCCGTACAACAACGAGGAGGTGGTCGGCACCGCCCTGGCCGGCCCCTACCGGGAGCGCGCGGTGCTCGCCACCAAGGTGGGCCTCGTCCCGGGCACCGACACGCGGGTGGCGAACGACGGGCGGCCGGAGCACGTGCGGCGGGCGATCGACGAGAGCCTGCGCCGGCTCGGCACCGACCACGTGGATCTGTACCAGCTGCACCGGGTGGATCCGCAGGTGCCGATCGAGGAGACCTGGGGCGCGCTCGCCGAGACGGTCGCGGCGGGCAAGGCGCGCCGGATCGGGCTCTCCGAGGTGAGCGTCGAGCAGATCAGGCGGGCGCAGGCGGTGCACCCGGTGGCGTCCGTGCAGTCGGAGCTGTCGCTGTGGACGCGCGACGCGCTGGCCGAGGTGCTGCCGTACACCGAGGAGCAGGGCATCGCCTTCCTGCCGTTCTCGCCGCTCGGCCGGGGCTTCCTGACCGGGCGGATCTCCTCGGTGGACGAACTGCCCGCCGACGACTTCCGCCGGACGCTGCCGCGCTTCCAGCAGGAGGCGCTGGCGGCCAACCTGGCGCTCGTCGGGAAGGTGAAGGAGGTCGCCGCGCGGGTCGGGGCGACGCCCGCGCAGGTGGCGCTGGCCTGGGTGCTGGCGCAGGGCCGGTACGTCTTCCCGATCCCGGGCACCAAGACGCCCCGCTACCTGGCGGACAACGCGGCGGCGGCCGAGGTGGTGCTCGGCGCGGCCGACCTGGCCGAGCTGGACGCCCTGCCCGCGCCGACCGGCGGGCGGTACTGAGCGGCTCCGAACGGCACCGCCGCCCGCCGCCGGGCGCTCAGCGCTCCTTGACCCAGACCAGCTGCCGCCCGGTCTCGCCGGGTGCCCTGACCGCGGTGTCGGCCACCCGGTCCAGGCGGTAGCCGAGCTTGCGCGGGACGGCGGCGCTGGGGCCGTTCGCCTGGTCGCAGCGGATCTCCACCCGCTCGATGCCGGGCAGGGCGAGGGCGGTCTCGGTGAGCGCCCGGGCGGCGGCGGTGGCGATGCCGCGGCCCACGTGCTCGGCGCTCACCCAGTAGCCGATCTCCAGCGCGCCCGGCCCGATCCGGCCGTGCAGGCCGAACGCGCCGATGACGCTGCCGGGCCTGGCGTCCAGCCCGGCGAGGTAGATGAAGTCGGTGCCGGCGTCCCAGGCGGCGGCTCCGGCCGCGGTCAGCCGGCCGGTCTGCGCGCGGGTGGGCGCCTCGGCCGCCCACTCCATCCAGGGCCGCAGATGGTCGAGGTTGGCGCGGACGGCGGCGTTGAGCGCGGTGGCGTGCCAGGCACAGCGGCGGTGCAGGGAGACACCGCCGGCCAGCCGCAGCAGCTCCGGCGGCCGGCCGGCGGTGACCTCGCCCGGCGCCCCGGCACGCGGGGTCTCGCCCCGCACGGTGGCGCGCGGCCCCGGCTCGGGCGCTTCCTTGCAGGACCGTGGCATGACGTGACTCATGACAGCGATTATGTCGGCGGCCCAAACCGGGGACCACCGAGTTTCGGGGCGGGCGCCGGGAGCGTCGGAGCGCGCGACGGGCGCGTCAGAGGCGCACCAGCACCTCGTCGAGATCCTTGCGCCGCAGGTCGGGCACGCGCGCCCCGTCCGCCGGGTACCCGACCGGGATCACGTACGCGGCCCGCTCCTCGGCCGGCCGCTCGCACACCTCGTTCAGGAACTTCATCGGGCTCGGGGTGTGGGTGAGCGTGGCCAGCCCGGCCTGGTGCAGGCTCGCGAGCAGCAGTCCGACCGCGATGCCGACCGACTCCTTGGTGTAGTACGGGCGCGGCGAGTGCGGGCCCTTGTGCACCTCGAAGACGACGATCACGGCGGGCGCGTCCTCCAGGAACGGCTTCTCCCAGTCGGTGCCGATCGGCGCCAGCGCGGCCAGCCACTCCTCGGAGGCCCGGTGCGCGTAGAACTCGCGCTCCTCGGCCTCGGCGGCCGCGCGCAGCCGCCGTTTGCGCTCCGGGTCGGTGATCACCACGAAGCGCCAGGGCTGGACGTGGGCGCCGCTGGGCGCGGTGTTCGCGGTGCGGACCGCCCACTCGACGACGCCGTCCGGGATCGGGCGGGTGGAGTAGTCGCGGACGGTCCTGCGCTGGTCCATCACGTCGTGGAAGGACTTGCTGCGCGCCTCGGCCTCGTGGGCGGGCACCGTCATCGGGCGGAGCGGGACGCTCGGGTACGAGGCGCCGGCCGCCGCCGTGCTGTCAACCATGGGGCTCTCAACCATGGTCGACAGCAGAGCACATGACGGACGGTCGGGGAAGGGGTCAGGTCTGGACCACGGATGCGTCCGCCCGCCCCGACCGCCCGCCCCGACCGTCCGCCCCACTCGCCCCCCGACCGTCCGCAGGGGTTCAGCTCTCCCGGACGCGACCGCCGCTGACCTCGATCCGCCGGTTCACCGCGACGGTGTCCAGCATCCGCCGGTCGTGCGTGACCAGCAGCAGCGTGCCGGTGTACGAGGCCAGCGCGGACTCCAGTTGCTCGATGGCGGGCAGGTCCAGGTGGTTGGTGGGCTCGTCCAGCACCAGCAGGTTCACCCCGCGCGCCTGCAGCAGCGCCAGCGCGGCGCGGGTGCGCTCGCCGGGGGAGAGGGTGCCGGCCGGGCGCAGCACGTGCGCCGCCTTGAGGCCGAACTTGGCCAGCAGGGTGCGCACCTCCTCCGGCGTCAACTCCGGTACGGCGGCCGCGAACGCCTCCGCCAGCGGCGCCCCGCCGAGGCTGTGCTCGTTCTTGAAGATGTGACCGCGCGCCTGGTCCACCTCGCCGACGACCACGCCGGAGCCCAGGACGGCGCTGCCGCCGTCGAGTTCGAGCCGGCCGAGCAGGGCGGCCAGCAGCGTGGACTTGCCCGCGCCGTTGGCGCCGGTGATGGCGACCCGGTCGGCCCAGTCGATCTGGACGTCCACCGGGCCGAAGGCGAAGTCGCCGCGGCGGGTGGTGGCCCCGCGCAGGGTGGCGATCACCGAGCCGGAGCGCGGCGCGGTGGCGATCTCCATCCGCAGCTCCCACTCCTTGCGCGGCTCCTCGACCACGTCCAGCCGCTCGATCATCCGCTGGGTCTGCCGGGCCTTGGACGCTTGCTTCTCGGTGGACTCGGCGCGCACCGCGCGCCCGATCTTGTCGTTGTCGCTCGCCTTGCGGCGGGCGTTGCGCACGCCGTGCTCCATCCAGCCGCGCTGCATCCGCGCCCGGGCCTCCAGGCCGGCCTTGGTGTCGGCGTACTCCTCGAACTCCTCGCGGGCGTGCCGACGGGCCACCGCGCGCTCCTCCAGGTACGCCTCGTAGCCGCCGCCGTACACGTTGACCTGCTGCTGGGCGAGGTCCAGCTCCAGCACCTTGGTCACCGTGCGGGCCAGGAACTCGCGGTCGTGGCTGATCAGCACGGTGCCCGCGCGCAGGCCCTTGACGAAGGCCTCCAGCCGCTCCAGGCCGTCCAGGTCGAGGTCGTTGGTGGGCTCGTCGAGGAGGAAGACGTCGTAGCGGGAGAGCAGCAGCGAGGCCAGACCGGCCCGGGCGGCCTGGCCGCCGGAGAGCGCGGTCATCGGCAGGTCCAGCGAGACCTTCAGCCCGAGCGACTCGGCGACCTCCTCGGCCCGCTCCTCCAGGTCGGCGCCGCCGAGGTCCAGCCAGCGGTCCAGGCTCGTCGCGTACGCGTCGTCGGCGCCCGGGCGGCTCTCGACCAGGCCCTCGGTGGCCTCGTCCAGCGCCGCCTGCGCGGCCGCGACGCCGGTGCGGCGGGCCAGGAAGTCCCGGACGGACTCGCCCTCGCGGCGCTCCGGCTCCTGCGGCAGGTGGCCGATGCTGGCGCCGGCCGGGCTGAGCCGCAGCGTGCCGCCCTCGGGGGTGTCCAGCCCGGCGAGCAGCCGCAGCAGGGTCGACTTCCCGGCGCCGTTCACCCCGACCAGGCCGATCACGTCGCCGGGGGCGACGACCAGGTCCAGGCCGGAGAAGAGGGTGCGGTCGCCGTGGCCGGCGCTGAGGTCCTTGACTACGAGTGTGGCGCTCATGATGCTCCCGATTCTAGGAGCAGCGGGGCCGGGGGCGGAAAGCCGCCGGAGCGCCCCCGGGCCCGCGGCGGGATGCCGCGGGCCCGGGGTGCCATCGGGCCGGGTGTCCGGGCCGGGTGTTCGGGGGGACGGGCCGGGCCATGGGGGCAGGGCCGGAAAACCGGTTGCGGGGCCGTCCGGGCCTCCGTAGCGTGAGCTCCGCCACCCGCCAGAACAGGAGAAGGCCGTTGCTCTACTGAGGTCCCGAGACACCGCCCCCGCCGTGCCGCAGCCCTGCTGTGCGTGGTGCGCGAGTGTGCGACCTCAGTGGTGAGCAGGCCCCGCCGCCGTTCGTTTCCGGCGCTCCGACCCGGCCAGGCCCGATCCGGCCCCGCCAGGCCCGACCCGGCGCTCCCGCTCCCGCCGCACCCGCGGTGTCTCCCGTGTTGCTCCCCCTCATCACGTCAGGCAACCATCCGGGAGGCCGTCCATGGCACCATCCACCACCTCCGTCCTCTGCACCGACCTCGCCTTCGAATGGCCCGACGGCAAGACCGTCCTCGACGGCTTCCACCTCGCCGTCGGCCCCGGCCGGACGGGACTGATCGGGCTCAACGGCGCCGGCAAGTCCACGCTGCTGCGGCTCATCGCCGGCGAGCTCACCCCCACCGCCGGCACCGTCCGGGTCAGCGGCGAACTCGGCTACCTGCCCCAGGGGTTGACGCTCGACACGGCGCTGCGGGTCGATGAGGCGCTCGGCATCCGGGCCGTCCGCGAGGCCCTGCACGCGATCGAGTCCGGCGACACCGACCAGCGGCACTTCGACGCCGTCGGCGACGACTGGGACGTCGAGGAGCGCGCCCGCGCCACCCTCGACCGGCTCGGCCTGCACCGCCTCGGCCTCGACCGCACCACCGGCGAGCTCTCCGGCGGCGAGGCCGTCCTGCTGCGGCTGGCCGCCCTGCTGCTGCGCCGCCCCGACGTCCTGCTGCTCGACGAACCCACCAACAACCTCGACCGCGCCGCCCGCGAGCGGCTCTACGAGACGGTGGCCGGCTGGAGCGGGGTCATGCTGATCGTCAGCCACGACCGCGAACTGCTCCAGCACGTCGACCAGATAGCCGACCTGCGGGACGGCGAAGTCACCTGGTACGGCGGTAACTTCGCCGAGTACGAGCGCACCGTCGCCGCCCAGCAGGAGACGGCCGAGCGGCTGCTGCGCAACGCCGAGGCCGACGTCCAGCGCCAGAAGAGGGACCTGGTCGAGGCCCGGAGCAGGCTGGAGCGCAGCGCCAGCTACGGCAAGAAGCGCTCGGTCACCCGCAACGACCCGCACATCTTCGCCGGCAAGCTGAAACGCCAGGGCCAGGAGACGACGGGCCGGCTCCAGGGCATGCACACCGAGCGCCTGGAGGAGGCCAAGCAGCGCCTCACCACCGCCGAGGAGGCCGTCCGCGACGACGCCGAGATCCGGATCGACCTGCCCCGCACCGCCGTCCCGGCCGGCCGCACCGTGCTCACCCTGCAGAAGGTCCGGCTGCCCTACGGCACCACCGCCGACCTCGACCTGCGCGGCCCCGAACGGATCGCCCTGGTCGGCCGCAACGGCTCCGGCAAGACCACCCTGCTGCGCGCCATCGCCGGTGAACTCGCCCCGCTGGAGGGGGAGATCACCACCCCGGTGCCGCTGCGCCACCTGCCGCAGCGGCTCGACCTGCTGGACGACCGGCTCACCGTCGCGGGGAACGTCAAGCTGTTCGCCCCGTCGGCGGGGGACAACGCGATCCGGGCCCGGCTGGCCCGTTTCCTGTTCCGCGGCGGCCGGGCCGACCAGCCCGCCGCCACCCTCTCCGGCGGCGAGCGCTTCCGGGCCGCACTGGCCGCCCTGCTGCTGGCCGACCCGCCGCCGCAGCTGTTGCTGCTCGACGAGCCGACCAACAACCTGGACCTGGCCAGCGTCCGCCAGCTCACCCAGGCGCTCGCCGCCTACCAGGGCGCGCTGATCGTGGCCAGCCACGACCTGCCGTTCCTGCGTGGCCTCGGTCTCACCCGGTGGCTGGAGCTGGACGGCGAACTGCGGGCGGTGGAGCCGATGTGAGAGGCGGACGCCGAGGGGCCGATGCGAGGCCAGGCCCGCGGGGCCCCCGGCTCCTCAGCGGTCGCCACCGAGGAGCCGGCGGGCCGTGGTCAGCGCCGAGTCCTTGAGGGTGTCCAGCTCCTTCTCGGTGAACACCGGCGTGGGCACCTGCGGGGGGATGCCCGGCCCGTCGAAGGTGCGTCCGTCGCGGGTCAGGAACTCCTCGTTCGGCAGACCCACCGCCCAGTGCGCCGACAGCAGCCGGATCATGACGTCGGAGAAGACGCCCTGGGTGTTCTCGCCGATCCTGGTCACCCGCGGGCTGCGCTCCATCAGCGCCATGGTGAACGTCTCGCCCGCGCTGACCGTGGTGCCGGCGGTCAGCAGGGCGACCGGTCCGGTGAAGCGCGGAGCCGCCGCCGGGCGCACGGTGATCGGCTGCGGCCGGGTGAAGCGGCTCGGGTCGGCCGGGTCGTTCCGGGCCCGCTTGGTGTACGCCGGATACGGGCGGTCGGTGAGCCGGGCGGCGATCCGCAGCCCGAGTTCGTCCGAGCCACCGCCGTTCAGCCGGACGTCGATCACCAGTCCGCGCAGCCCGGCCGAGCCGGCCAGGAGAGCGTCCAGAGCCCGGTCCAGCTCGGCCGCCTGCTGCTGGTAGCTGCCGTCCTCGACATAGTCGTCGAAGCTGCCGACGCGCAGATAGCCGATACCGCCCGGGAGTTCGCCGACCCCGAGCTTGCCCCCGCCGAACATCCGCTCCGGCCCGACCAGTTGCGCCGCGACGGCCTTCCCGGCCCGCTTGGCAAGCTCCGGGGTCTCCTCCTGGGTGCCCGGCCGCAGGCCGAAGAAGACCCCGTGGAGATCGCGGGCGAGGCTGGTGTGCGCGTCGTGCAACGGCTCCATCATGGCGGTGAAGATTCGCTGGAGGTCGTCGTCGGTGGTCTGCGGGCCGATCTGGGGCCGGTACTGGTCCCGGACGGCGTGCCAGTCGATGCCCTTGGCGGCGAAGAACGGGTAGTTCTCCTCGAACGTCTCCCAGAACCGGTCGAAGACGGACAGCGGGTCCCCGGGCGCCGGTGTGGTGCACAGCGCGGGCAGCCCCGGCAGCCGCTCCAGGTGCGTGCTGCCGGCCGAGTCGTCGGCCTTCAACGCGGCCCGGTCGCGGCCCTGTGGCGTGATGGTCATGTCGGCCGTCGCCCCGCGTCCGTAACGGGTCGCCCCGTCGCGCCCGGGGCTACCGACCTGCCCCGCCGTGAAGAACCCCGGGACGCAGCTGCCCGAGGTCACGCTGTAGGTCGTCAGCCGTCCGTGGTCGATCGTCAGGACCATTCCGTACCCGTCCGACCGCCAGGCGCCCTCCAGCCGGTTCGCGGCCGGCTGCGCCCCGCTCCCCGGCGCGGCGAGCGCGGTGCCCGCCACCCCCGTCGTCACTCCGATCGTCACCGCGAGCGCCACCGCTGTGACCCCCGCCGCCCGTGCCGTACCCCTGAACCGCATGTCGGCCTCCGCCGTCTCGGTCGGTCCGGTCGGGTGGGATCCTGCCGGGCCCGCACACGGGTGAGCGGGCCCGCACGGTCCCCACGACCGTCCCCAGGCCTCCCCCGCGGAACCCCTCCGCCGCCTGCCGTCGACGCTACGGGCCGGGTGGCCGACCGGTCGTCCACCTCTGTGGTGGTCCCGCCGGCGGCCCGGGCCCGTCCCAGGACGGAGCGGGGTGCGGCCCGGGGCGGACCGTGGGAGGAGCGGAACGGGACCTGAGGAGGATCGACAACCGGCCCTCCGGCCTGCCACGGCGTGTCAGGCCCGGGCGGGCCGCAGCTTTCCCGAGACCAGGGTGCCCAGCCGGTCCAGCCCGACCACCGCCGCCGCGAGGACCACGAACTCCACGGTCAGCAGGGCGATCTGGCCCCAGACATAGCCGTAGCCCTCGGTCGTCGGGTCGAAGAAGAAGTACGGGTACGGCATCGGGTAGTTGGAGAACAGCGCGTTGCGGACCAGCACGATCGCCGCGTACCCGAGCGGGAAGGCCAGCCAGAGCGGTATGTCGCGCCAGGCGGAGGCGTTGCGGGGCTTCAGCGTCAGCCAGTCGGCGATCACCATCACCGGCGTGACGTAGTGCAGGAAGAACGACGACCAGTGCTGGAGCTTGTCCGGCCCGTCGAAGAGTCCGGGCAGCGGATTGGCACCGTGCTCCAGCAGGATGTGCGAGACCAGCCCGGTGATCAGGATGTACAGGGTGGCGGCCCCGCGCAGCCGGGGCGCGGGGGCGTCCACGGTGCCGCGCTTGACCATCCAGTACGCCGCGCCGGCGAAGTAGCCGAGCACGATCACGTTGCTCTGGATGGTGAAGTACACCAGCGGCGCGGTCTGGAGGATCAGGCCGAGGCCCGCCGAGAGCACGATGCCCAGGCGCCACCAGAGCGCCGGGCGGATCCAGACTGACATACGGTCACCAGTTCGTTCGAGGCGATACGGGAGGTATCGGACGGTCGGGGCGGGGGAACGCCGCACTCTACTCGCTGGTAGGACCGGGACGGAAGAATCGTCACTGCGGACTGCCCCCGGCCGCCCGGCTGCTCGGGCAGGACGATCACCGCCCCGCCCGACGGCGTCGACCGGTCCGCCCACGGCCGCGCCGAGACGGTGATCGCCGCTCTCGCCCTCGCGCTGCCGATGAGCGCACTCGTCCTCCTCTGGCCGTGGGCCGGGCCGGACGACTACTCCGAACCCGTCTTCTCGGCCGGCCTCCAGCGGCTGCTCGACGTGTCGTCGGCCTGGCCCGCCCTGGTGATGGCGACCGCCTTCTTCGTCCACTCCGCCGCCCGCCGCCCCGACCGGCTGCGCTCCGCCGGCGTGGCCCTGGCCGTCCTCCCCTGGACGGTCATGCCCGCCCCGCCCTACTACTGGCGGCCGCCGCGCGACCTCGCCGAACTCGTCCGCAACGCCGCGGTCGTCGCCGCCCTGCCGGCCATCGCCACCACCCTCGCCGTGCTCCGCCGCACCCTGACCGCCTCCCCGGAGCCGGCCGAGCCGGCCTGACCTCGGTGCGGGCCTGGCCACGGTGCCGCCCGCCCGGGCGCCGTGAGACGTCAGACGGTGGCCGGCCCGCGCCGGGCGGTGAAAGCGAAGGCCCGGCGTGAGTGGGGCGAGTTTCACCTCGACTCACTCACGCCGGGCCGATCACGCTCCGGGCGCCTTGCACCCGGTTCGCGCGTCAGGACCTACCGCGCGCTGCCCGCTTCCTGGCGAACACCAGGGCCGCACCACTGAGCAGCGCGAGGAGCGCGAGCCCGATGGCGACCGCGATGTTCGTACCGGTCGCGGCCAGGTTCCCGCCCGGCTTGGTCTCCGGCGCCACACCCGAGGTCGGGGGCGTTCCCGGCATCGGCTGCTGCGGAACCGGAGACGACGGATCCGGCGAGGACGACGGGTCGGGCGTCGGCCCGGGACCGGCCGACTCCGAGGACGACGGCTCCGGCGACGGAGACCCCGTGGCAGACGGGGAGGCCGTCGGCGAGGGCGAACCCGACGCGGACGGGGAGGCCGTCGGAGACGGGGAACCCGTGGCGGTGGGGGAGGCCGTCGGCGAGGGCTCCACCGTCGGGGACGGCGAGACCGTCGGCGAAGGCGAACTCGTCGGCGTCGGCGTCGGCGTCGGCGTTGGCTCGGGCTCCTGCTCCAGCTCCGTCGTCACGACGCACGCCCTCCCCGCCTCCACGGACGAGTCCGTCGGGCAGGACTGCGGGTCGCCGCTGGGCGCGGAACCGACGACCGAGACACCGTTGCTGATCCGGGTGCCCTTCTCGGTGACCTCGCCGATCACCACCGAGTAGGTGAGCGTCGCCGTCCCACCCTTCTTGATCGGCGCGGTCCACACCAGACGCGAACCGTCGACCTCAGCCTTCCCCGCACTCGGGTCGGCGTCGTTCCGGTAGGTCGCGTGCTTGAGGACATCGGTCATGTCGTCCTCGATCGCGGCCGGGTCGCCCGCGAGGAAGTCCGCGCCACCGGTGTTCTTGGCCGTGATCGTGTAGGTCAGGACGTCACCGGCACGCACCGGCCCCGCCTTGTCCACCGACTTCGTGAACCGCACCTCGGGCAGGGCGATGTCCGCGCAGGCACTGTCCTTCCCGACCACCGCGTCCGTCGAGGTCAGGGCGACGAGGTTGCCGTAGCCCTGACCGCCGTCCGTCGAGCACTTCGCGTCCTGCGCGCTCAGCTCGGCGCGGTCGGCAGTCGCCGTGACGGTCACCCGGTACGCACGCGTACCCGGCCCCTCGTCGGTCGCCGCCGGTACCCGGTCGTTCCCGGTGAGCAGGACGGCATCAGGCGTGAGAGCCTCGCCGCCCATGTTGTCGAGGCCACCGTTGAACCTCGGGTTCACCGCGGCACCGTCACCCGTGGCGGTGGCGGTCACCTCCTTCACCTCCACGCCCTTGGGGAACGCGAACCTGTCCTGCAGCCCGTAGCTCAGCCCGCCGGCCGGAGTCCGGGCGTCGTTGCTGACGACGATCAGGTAGGCGATGTCCCAACTGCCGTCCTCGTTCTGCTTCGGCGCCCCGTCGACGGCCTTGGTGACCGTCGGCTTGACCGGTGCCGCACAGGCGTCGGCGGTCCGCTGCACATCACCCGCGAGGGCCAGCGTGGCCCGGTTCGCGAAGCCGCCGGCCGAACCGTCGACGCACTGCCCGGGCTGCGTCCCGGCAGTACCGTGCGCGTCCGCCGTGACGGTCACGACCCACTCGTGGGACTTGCCACCCGGAAGTTCGACCGCGGACGCGACGGCGCCCGAGCCGTGCCACGCATCGGCCGCAGCCACGCCCTCCGGCACGGTGGTCACCTTCGCGTCGACCACATCGATGCCCTCACCGAAGCGCAGGTCGTCGGCGAGGCCGTAGGTCACCGTGTGCCCGGGGCTCGGGTTGACCACGCCGATCGCGTACTCGACCGTCCAACGGCCGTCGTCGCCCTGGCTTGCCGAGCGAACCGACTTGGTCAGCTCCGCGGTGAAGCCGTCGCTGGTCACAGCGCACGGCACACCGCTGCCGTCCCGGCCGGTCGCGCTGTCGCACACCGCCCCGCCGAGCCCGCCGTAGACGGTGTTGACCAGCGCGTGGTCACCCCCGTCCTTGACGGTCACCTTGTAGGTGAGCGTCGCGGTGGAGCCCGCCTTCAGCGCGCCCTTCCACGTCAGCAGACCGGTCTGCGGGTCGTCGACCCTGGTCGCGGAACCGCCGTCGACCGTGACGGAGGCCGAGCCGTTGACGAAGCCGGCGTCGTCGAGCACGCCCGCCAGGTCGTCGGTCACGACTGCCGGGTCGGCGTCGGTGTAGTCGGCGGTGCCGGTGTTCTTCACCGTCACCGTGTACGTCACCGTGTCGCCCTCGCTCACACCGGCGGCCTTGGCGTCCGACGCCTTGGTGACGGCGAGCGAACGCAGCCCGTCGGTGTCACTCGCCTCCGCGCTCAGCTTCGCGCTCCCGTCGGCCGGGTCGGGGGCCGTCACCGCCGCGGTGTTGACCACATCGCCCTGGGCACCGGGCAGCACCCGCACGGTCACCTTCACACTCGCGGTGGTGTCCGTGCCGCCGTCGGTCCTGTCCCCCTCGGGGGACGCGACCGCCGCACCGCCGAGGTCGCCCAGCGCCCACGTCACCACGCCGCCGGGCCGGTTGCCGTAAGCGTCCTGGTCGCCCTGGCCGCTGATCTGGCCGCCGTCGGTCGCCGAGACGAACGCCACGCCCGCGGGCAGGGGGTCCGTCAGCATCGCACCCTTGATCTTCTCGGAGGGCAGCAGGTTCACCACGTCCAGGGTGTAGGTGTACTCCTGGCCCGGGGCGACCGAGGTCAGCCCGTCGGTCTTGGTGAGCGAAAGCCCGGCCGTCGCCTCCTCCACCGCCGTGCAGCCCGTCGCCTCGTTGTTGGACGGATCCGGGTCGTGCATCGGCCCGGTGATCGACGCCTTCACGCAGACCTTGCCCGCCATCGAGGGCACCACCGGGATGTCGAGCGCAACGTCGGCCCCCTTTTGCAGCTTGGCCGGAGCATCGCCGTCGACCGGCGTGCACGTCAGCGACAGCGGCCCCTCGTACGGCGCGTTCTCCGGCGGGGCGGTGCACGCCCAGCCCTGCGGCTTCAGGCTCGTCACCGTCAGACCGGCCGGCACCGAGACCGTCACCGTCGCCGGGGACGCCTGTGAGCCACCGCCGTTCTTCACCGTGAACGGCACGACACCGGGACGGCCCGCCTGCAGCGGCAGGCGGTCCGGCACGGCCACGCTCAGGTCGGCCTCCTGCGTGGTGGCACACACCGGACGCGGCTCGGCCGCCAGCGTCTGCCCGCTCCTCATGGCCACCGAGTTGCAGGCCCGCGCGTCCGCCTCCGACCCCGGGTTGACGGAAGCCGCGTACGTGAAGCCCGCCGACTGGCCGGGCGCGAGCGAGCCCTGAACGGCTGCGCGGATCGCCTTCCTGCCCGACACATCCGGACCCCAGTCGTCCACCGCACCCGGCGCGGACGGATACACCTCGTCACGCTTCGGGTTCGTCGACGCCGAGTAGGACAGCGCCAGATTCCCGGACACATCGGAAACACTGGCCAGCGCCTCCTCGAAGGTGCTCCCACGCGGCACGTTCGCCGTGCCCGCACTGGTGCCCTTGTCACCGACGTACGGCAGCACGTCGTACGCGACCACGTTGCCCAGCGTCGTGTTGCCGGTGTTCTTCAGCGTGATCCGGTACTTGATGTCCGTCGCCGTCGGCGAGACACCGACCAACTCGTCCGGGTCGGACAGCCAGGTGCAGCCGTCAGCGGCGCCCGGCGTCGGCCGGCAGATCTCCTTGACCGCGCTCAGGGCGTCGGCCGCCGAGACGAGCACGTTCTGGTTCACGCTGGAGAACCACTGCGCGGGCTGCCCGTCCTGCACAGCGCCCGTGTACGTGGCCTGGGTGTTGTCCCAGGTGTTCCGGGAGTCGCCCGCCCACGCCGTCGCCACGCTCGTCGTGCCGGCCGTGACCGCGAAGGTCGGTTTGGCGACCACCGTCATCGTCGGCCAGGTCCCGTTCGCACCGAAGGAGACCGTGTTCGGCCACGTCGCCACCACGGCCTCGCGGGCGACACCGCCGATCGTCTTCGTCGTGTACTCGAACTTCACACCCGCCGGGACACTGTTCGGCGGAAACGCCGCCGAACCCTTGTTGATCGTCCAGCCCACGGGCGCGATGAACACGTACTGCGGCGTGATCTGCGCATCGGCCGGAACGTTCGACGTCGTCCCGTTCACACTGAAGGTCGTGTTCTTGCCCGGCACGGCGTTGCCACCGCCCTCGACCGCGGCGGGCGCGGCGAAGGCCGCGGTGAAAGCGGGCTTCACCGTCGTCTTCGGGGTCTCGCGGAACTGGATCGTGCGGGAGACCGGGCCCAGGCCCATCGGCGACAGCCCGCTGTCCGGCCAGGACATCGTCGCCTTCGCCGTGTTGGTGCGCTGCTCACCGATCGGGGCGGTCTTCGTCACCGTGTAGGAGAAGTTGACGTTGAACGCGACGGAACCGCTGTCACTGGGCCGGACGTTCGGCGGCGCGATGGAGCCGCTCGTGACCTTCGCCTTGGTGAACCAGGTGCCGGCGGGGGCGGTGGCAGACCCGCTCGACGTCCCCGTCTGACCGTCGCTGAGCGTCCACTCGACCGTGGCCGCCGGCGTCGTGGCCGTCGTCGTGATCCTGTTGACCCGCGCGTCCGCCTGGTCGAGAGTGTCGTCCTCGATCACCGCGACACCGGCGACGTTCGACTGGTTGCGCGCCGTCACGACCCAGTTGAAGGAGTTGTCCGCGAAGGGGGCGAGGGCCGCGCCCGGGGTGCAGGTGCGGTTCCAGTCGTCACGGCCGCCGGCCGGGCAGGTCAGCCCGGTCACGTCCGGCGGAACGTTCACCAGCCGGGTGTTCCCGTTGCCGGCGTTGTTGGTGCTGTCCTTCGTCATGTCGGCCCGGGCGAACGGGTCGTAGCACGAAACGGTGTGCGTCATCTGGTGCGAGGCGTTCTTGGTGGTGCGGGCCGCGTCCAGGTAGGTGAGCGACACGCTGGAGTCGTGCGTGACGGTTTCCTCGAAGTTGCAACCGCCCGGATCGGAAGTGAACTTGGCCGCCGGGTAGTTCACCGTGACCGCACGCGGGTAGTACGGGCCGCGCGTGACCCAGCCGCTGGTGCTGGTGGTACCCCAACCGCCCGAAGCGTTCGCGTCCGGGGCATCCTTCGTGCCGAGCGACCACGTCACGCTGTGCGTCGCCGCGTCGTACACGCCGCCGCCCGTACTCGACACGTACGTCGCCCGCGGATCCAGCTTCTCCGTCACGGTGTAACTGCCCGCCGCGACCCACTCCGACGTCCCCGCGATGCGGCTGCCAGAGGTGCGCGGGAACGAACCGGACCCCATGTACACCGACCACGTGACGTTCACACCGGGCTTCACCGATCCCGGACTCGTCTGGACGATGCCCGGCTCCGGCACCCTGCTCGTCCAGGTCACCGGCTGCGCGTCGGCCTTGGCCTGCCCGGTGGCACTGGTCGCGGCCATGGTGGCCGACATCGGGATCTGGAACCCGGACGGGTAGTACTGGGCCGGCCGGGGCGTGGTGTAGGTCTCGTCCGCGAGGATGCTGAAGACGACCAGGAACGTGCCCGACGTACCGGCGGACAGGTCACCGAGCTTGACCGTGATGCCCGTGGTGGCCGTGCCGCTGATCGTCGCGCCCGACACCCCGGCCGGGGCCGTCCAGTTCGCGTACCTCAGGATCGGTTCGGTCGCCAGCCCGTAGGGATTCGGTGGCGCCGGAGACAACTGCACGGTGGTGCCCGCACAGTCGGCGGCCGCACAGGAGTACGCCACCCTGTAGGCGAGCTGGTCGTTGTGCGCCCCGTAGGAGGCGTCCGTCTGCGGCTGCCCGGTGAGGGAGTCGACGGGCTGGATCGAGATGCTGAGGACCGCGTTACCGGCCGCACCCGCGACCACCGCCGGCCCGATCAGTCCCGCCAGCATGGCGAACGCGGCCACTAGGGCCAGCACGCCACTACGACGTGCCCCCGCCCACGCGGCGGCTATCCGGTGTGACACCGTTTCCCCCTCAGAGGGTTGTCTTTGCAAGAACGAGTCTTCAGTTGACTGAGCTACGAGCCGGTCCAGCCCCGAGTCGGCGCGGTCAATGGTGGTTCACACGCCGTCGCGCACGACGAACAGCGGCACACGAGGTGGCCTGTACCGCGACATAAGGAGCATTCCGGTGGTGCCCGGCGCTTGGGAACGTAACAGGACAAACATCGCAACTTCAAGCATCCACCACATACTTGAGTCCCCTTCGCAACCTTGCTTCGGAGGTGGGGGTATTTGTCACGAAGGGACCGGCGCGCCTTCGCGCTGCCCCCCTTCGGAAGGTGATATCGACCCCAGCCGCCGAACGGGCCGCGGAGTGGCTCAGCGGAGGGCGGTTGCACCGAGTGCGAAACGTGCTTCGCGGGATACCGCGACAGAAGCCGGAAGGTGCTGAATGACCACCGGAGTTCGCCGCACAGGGCGACACGGGGGCGGCCTCGCCGCTCGTTCATGGAGGACTGGGCCGACGACAACGCGACGGGCCCGCCCGGGCGGTAGCGCCCGGGCGGGCCCGTGGATCCGTTTCCGTTTACGGGATGAGCGGTTCGCAGCCGATCGCCTTGCCGCCGGCGGTGAGGAACTGCTTCCAGAGGTTTTCGTCCGGGAGGAGCCCGCTGCCGCTCACGCTCGGGTCGTAGCTCCAGTCGAGGTGGAAGTACGTCGTCTTTCCCTGGCAGGTGGCGACGACGTTCTCACGCAGCAGCGTGATGTACCGCGAGCGCCCGTAGGCCTCGGTACGGGCCTCTTCCGGGTTGAGGCCGGTGACCCGTGGGTCGGTGGTGATCGTGTAGGACGCGAGCGCACGGTGGTCGCTCGCGTCGCTGATGCTGCAGGACCAGACCGGGCCGAAGGCGGTGGTCGCCTGTTGGCGGTACCTGTCCTTGGTAGTGGGGTTCAGGGGCGGGGCGGTCATACCTGGCAAGCCGCAGACACTGCCGAAGTCGACGGGCTGGAGCGAGCCCGCGGCGGACAGGTTCTCCGGCGCCGGCATCTTCCCGCCCCCGCAGTTCTTCTCCTTGGCGACCATGTTCGCGTATGCCACGGCCATTCGGGCGGCCCCTTCGGCACGGTCGCCGTCCAGGCCGCCCTTGCCGACGTTGATGTCCGTGAACAGGCCCTTCGTGCAGCCCTCCGGTAGCAGCGCCCACGCCCTGTCCGGTGTCACGCCTCCGGCCGAGGCCCCGGAGAACAGGCGGGCATCTGGGGTCGGCCGGTAGGCGACGCTGTTCTGGTTGAACCCGATGCTGAACGACGCCGACCGCTCGGACTTGCCGAACAGCCCGGAGCTGACCGTCGCCACGCAGCTGTTCGGCCGGTCGTAGGCGGTCGGCGAATAACCGGCGTCCTTCTCCTCGCTGATCCGCCCCGGCCCCAGAGCGGCGTGCAGGTCGTCGGCCGTTGCCGCGCCACCGCACACCGTGTCCGGCCCGAGCACGTTGGTCAGGTTGTAGAGCAGAACCCCCGAGACCCCGGCCGTGATCGCCACGATCACGGCCGCCGCCCGCAGGCGCAGCCGCCGGGTGGTGAAACCGCGCCGGGTGAGAGCCGAGTCGAGCTGCCGCAGCGGGCCGCCGGACGGCTCGTCCGTCTGCGTGGTCAATGTCTTCTCCTCTTGTTCTCTTGATCGGCCCAGTGGGGTAGCGCGCGGACCACTGGGCTGTGACGTGTGGGGGCCCGCCCGGGCGGTAGCGCCCGGGCGGGCCCGTGGATCCGTTTCCGTTTACGGGATGATCGGTTCGCAGCCGATCGCCTTGCCGCCGGCGGTGAGGAACTGCTTCCACAGATCGGCGCGGTCGGGGAAGAAGAATCTTTCGACCAACGGCAGGTTCTGCAGATCGATCTGGAAGTAGACCGGCTTGCCCTGGCAGTCCGCGACCACCTCGTCATAGCCTGTCCAACGTGCCCGGCCGTACGCGGTGCCGCGAGCGTTGTCGGGGGAGCGGCCGCTGGCACGGGAATCGGTCGCGATGGCGAAGGACAGTACCGAGCCGCGGTCCTTCCCGCCGCCGATCTTGCAGGACCACACCGGGTCGAACACCGTCGTCACCTGCTGCTCGTAACCGCGCAGGGCTGCCTCACCCTTGGGAACGGTCAGGCCCGACAGGCCGCACAGCGCGGTGGCGTCTGCGGGCTGCCAGACGCCGGCCGCTGACAGGTTCTTCGGCGCGGGGAGTGTCCCTTGCCCGCAGTGGTTCTTGGCAGCGGCACCGTTCGCGGCGTTCACCGCAAGCCGGGCCAGGCCCGGGGCGCCGTCGTCGTTCGGGCCCTTGTGGGCCGTGGACACCTCGACCCGCAGTCCCTTGCTGCAGCCTTCCGGAAGCAGCGCCCAGGCCGAGGAGGAGTTCGCGCCGCCGGTCGAGCCACCGTTGGCGGCGCCCGCGAACAGCCTGTCATTCGCGTCGGCGACGGCGATCGCGTGGTCGTTGTCCAGCCGGACGCTCAGGGAAGCGGACCGGTGGCTGCCTCCGAACACACCGGAGCTGACGGTGACATCGCACCAGTCGCCTCGGTTGTACACGGTCGCCAGATTCTCCTGGTACGAGTCCTCACTCACCCGGCCGGACCCGAGCGCGGCGTGCACCGCGTCCGCGCTGACCGAGCCGCCGCAGACCGTATCGGGCCCGAGCACGTTGGTCAGGTTGTACAGCAGTGTTCCCGATACGCCGGCCGTGATCGCCACGAGCACGGCCGCCGCCCGCACGCGCAGCCACCGGGTGGTGAAACCGCGTCGGCTGAGAGCCTCGTCGAGCCGGTGCAACGCGCCGTCCGACTGATCGGGGGAGGCCTCGCCCTGCTGGGGTGTCATGTCTGTCATCCCTTTCCGAGGGCGGACCGGTAGGCCTGGTCGATCGAGACGTTGTAGAAAACCTTCGTGTCATCCAGCAGTTGCTTCGAAATGCTGCCGTCCTCGTCCAGCGCATCTCCGAAGATCCCCGCTTCACCAGCTTTGCTGGAAATCATGGCTTGCAACTGCTCCTTACCGGCGGAGAAATGGGAGCTCAGATTGTCCTGGACTTGGGTGTCGATCGTGAGGTTGGCATTCTCGGCCCACTTGGAGGTGCCAACGTCGACCAGGCGCTGGGCGATATCCCCGAGTGGTTGGGGAAGCATATTCGCCGGGGTGCCGGCTATGTGGTAGCTCATTTTCGCTTTCCAGTTGTTCTCGGACTTGGCGTCCTCGCTGTGATCGATGACGGCATCGGCATAGATCGCGTCAAGGCCTCCGAGCGCTGAGCTGGAGTCATGGATGAGGCTGGCGAACTTCCGGTTCGGACCACCTGCCTCGGGCGTGAACACCTCGGGTCCGAAAGCGGCCATCCGGCGCGCAATCTCCTGGGTTTCCGCCTGGTGGACGATCGCATAGGTACTAGGGTCCTCCATGGCACCACGGAGGACACGGAGCAGTTGCTCACGGCTGAACGAGAGTCCGTCGGGCTTCGACGGGCCCTGGAGTTCCTTGCCGAGAATCTCGTGCGTGTCCGGGGCGTAGTCGGCGATCATGTTGGCCAGAGGCCTGCGCAGGCCGGCGGGCAGGTTGTTCTCTGCGCCGGCCTTGTCGCCACCGAAGGCCGCGATCGTCTCGCTCATGATCTGCGCCATCGCCTTGTCGTGCGGGCGGACCGGCGGCTGGTTGCCGTGCGGGTCGCGGCCGGTGGTGGCGGCCTCCAGGGCGTCGCCGAAGGCGCCGCGCGACGACTGCCGGGCGAGGGCGTCGATCTGGTTCTGTTCGTAGCCCTGGTTGGGCCACTTGCGGTCCTTGAGCAGGTAGTCGAGGTTCTTGTTGTTGCCAGGGTCGAGGAACTCCTTGGATGCCTCCGGGTTGCGGCTCATCACCCGCATCAGGCCGCCCATCGGGTCGCCCTGCTTGCCCGTGATCGAGGTGTAGTCGGGGCCCCAGAGTTCCTCCCCCTTGAGCTTGCTGTGGCGCTCGAAGTCCACCAGGTCGTTGCCGACCTTGGTCAGGAACGCCTTGTCGAAGTCACCCCGGGCGCCCATCAGTTCGGTCAGCGCCGGGTAGTTGTCGTTGTACCCGGCCGCCGAACCGCCGGGCTTGCGGGCGGCCTTGAGCAGCTTGTCCTCCCACTCCTTGCCCATGCCGCCGTCCTTGGTGGCGGTGGCGAGGACCTGGGAGAGGCTGCCGTAGACGTCCTCGTAGCCCTTGGCGTTGTGGTTGCCGTGCGCGAGGTCGCCGTAGACCTTGGAGTACTCCAGCAGTGCCTCCGGGCCGGTCTTGCCGCCCACGTTGAGGCCGTTGAGCAGGGTGGTGGAGAACTCCTTGGAGCCCGCGTTGGCGGACATCAGGTCCTGCAGCCGCTTGAGTTCCTCGTCGGAGAGGCTGCCGGCCTTGGCGAGCAGCAGCTTGGCCCGGTCGGCGTCGGCCGCGTCGCCGCCCCCGAGCGGGTGGGCGTTGAAGGACGTGGTGCTGGTGCCGATGTCGGTCTGCAGGGCGGTGGTGGCCCGCTGGTCGGCGGCGGTGGCCTTCTCGACGGCCTTGGTCAGCCGGGTGGATATCCCCTCGGCCTTGCCCTTCATCTCTTTGTCGTACTGCTTGATCGCTTCGCCGGCGTCGGGGTCGTTGTGCGATCCGGGCATGGGGGGCCAGTGGATCTCGCCGTCGGGCGTGACCTTCATCGACTGCGACTCCGCGTCGTGGATCGCGTTGTCGAGGTCCTTGCGCGCGGCGGCGAAGTCCTCGGCCGCGTCGCGGATGATCGCCGAGAGGGCCGTGGCGACGCCTGCGGCCTGCTTGAAGTCCGTGTCGATGCCCTGGAGCGTCCGGCCCGCGTCGTCGGCGGCCGCGCCCTTCCAGCCGGCCCGCTGGGGGGTGCTGGTGAGCTCCTTGCCGACCCGGCCCTCGAGCGAGCCGAGGGCCTTGGCCACCCCGGCCCAGGCCTCGGCGGCGTCGGTGACGCCGGAGAAGTCGGCTTCGTGCAGTTCCTTGAATGACACCATGTCCGTGAGGTCCCCTCCCTCAGTGCGACGAGCCGAACTGGCCGGCCGTGCGGGCTTCGTTGGCGGCGTAGTTGCGCTGGGTCTCGTCGAGCTTGTCGGCGGTGCCGGTCAGCTTGTCGTGCAGCGTCTTGCACTGCTGCGTCCAGCGTTCGGTGGCGCTGGTGAGGGCGCCGCCGAAGGAGAACCCGCGGATCTTGGTGGCGGCGGTGCTCGCGTACTCGCCGAGGCTGTGCGCGCCGTGGCCGGCCTTGCCGTTGGCGTTGTCGAGGTCGGTCGCTATCTGGCGGGCTATGCCGGCCGAGGCGTTGAGCTCGTGCGGGCTGTCCAGCTGGGTGGTGGGCGCGGACGGGGCCGGGCCGGGCGAAGGGCTCGGCGTGCCGGCCGACGTGCTGACCGGCCGGGCGAGTGGTGACGTGCTGGGCGACGGTGTGGCGGGGGCCGGTGCGACCGGCCCGGTGGTGAACCCTGGGTAAACCATGTGTGCGTCTGCTTCCTTCTCCTCCGACGAGAGGTCAGAACCCCTCCCACAGCAGAGACGACCGTACCGGGCCGTCCGTCGGTGTACTGACGCACCCTCCGGGCCTCGGGTTGCGGGGGCCGCAACAGGGGTTTGCCAGGGATTCCGTGGAGGAGTCCGGCACGGTCCCGGGCGAGGGGTGAAGGTCTTGTTACCCGCCGGTCGCTTCCCTATCATCGCGAGTGTTACAGCTTTACTGTCAAACCCTTGAAGGGGCAGTAGCAGGTGAGTGACACAAACAGCCCCGACGTGACCGGCCCCGGCCCACTGGCCGGCGTCCGGGTGGTCGAACTCGCCGGCATCGGTCCCGGCCCCTTCGCCGCGATGCTGCTGGCCGACCTCGGCGCCGACGTGGTCCGCGTCGACCGGCCCGACCCCTCGCCGCTCGGCACCGACCCGGCGTACGACATCACCAACCGCAACAAGCGCTCGGTGCTGATCGACCTCAAGTCCCCCGCGGGGCCGGGCCTGGTGCTGGACCTCGTCGACCGGGCCCACCTGCTGATCGAGGGCTACCGCCCGGGCGTGGCCGAACGCCTCGGCGTCGGCCCGGACGCCTGCCTCGCCCGCAACCCCGCCCTGGTCTACGGCCGGATGACGGGCTGGGGCCAGCACGGGCCGCTCGCCGCCACGGCCGGCCACGACATCGGGTACACGGCGGTCGCCGGCGTCCTCGGCCTGATCGGCTCCCCGGACGAAGCGCCCGCCATCCCCGTCAACCTGCTCGGCGACTACGCGGGCGGCTCGCTCTACCTGGTCGTCGGCCTGCTCGCCGCCCTGCACCACGCCCGCGCGACCGGCGCCGGCCAGGTCGTCGACGCCGCCGTGGTGGACGGCGCCGCCCACCTCACCAGCATGCTCTGGGGTCTGCTCGCCGCCGGCCACTGGCAGGACCGCCGGGGTGCCAACCTGCTGGACGGGGGCGAGCCCTGCTACTCGGTGTACCGGGCCTCGGACGGCGGCCATCTCGCCGTCGGCGCGCTGGAACCGCGGTTCTACGCCGAGTTCGCCCGTCTGCTGGAGCTGGGCCCGGACGCGCCGGGCCAGTACGACACCGCCCGCCGGCCCGAACTGCGCGCCCGGATCGCCGCCCGCTTCGCCACCCGCACCCGCGCCGAGTGGGAGGCCGTCTTCGCCGGGTCCGACGCCTGCGTGGAACCAGTATTGACGCTGCGTCAGGCAGCGGTGAACGAGCACCTGGCCGCCCGCGGCACCTACGTCGAGGAGGAGGGCGTCACCCAGCCCGCCCCCGCCCCGCGGTTCTCCGTCACCCCCGGCGCGCTGCGCCGCCCGCCCGCCCGGCCGGGGGTCCACACCGCCGAGGTCGCCCGCGACTGGGACGTGCCCGCCCTGGGCCCCGCCCCGAGCCCTGCCCCGACACCCCCGCCCCCTGACAGTCCCGCCCCCTGACAGTCCCCGACCACCTCTCGCGAACTCGGACAGCCCCCCCGAGCCTGAAAGGCACTCCACCGTGACCACCGAAGCGTACGTCTACGACGCGATCCGCACCCCGCGCGGCCGGGGCAAGGCCACCGGCTCACTGCACGGCACCAAGCCGATCGACCTCGTCGTCGGCCTGATCCACGAACTGCGCCGCCGGCTCCCCGGGCTGGACCCGGCCGCGGTGGACGACATCGTGCTCGGCGTGGTCAGCCCGATCGGCGACCAGGGCTCCGACATCGCCCGGATCGCCGCCATCGCGGCCGGCCTGCCCGACACGGTGGCCGGCGTCCAGGAGAACCGCTTCTGCGCCTCCGGTCTGGAAGCCGTCAACCTGGCCGCCGCCAAGGTCCGTTCGGGCTGGGAGGACCTCGTCCTCGCGGGCGGCGTCGAGTCGATGTCCCGGGTCCCGATGGGCTCCGACGGCGGCGCCTGGGCGATGGACCCGATGACCAACTACGCGACCGGCTTCGTCCCGCAGGGCGTGAGCGCCGACCTGATCGCCACCATCGAGGGCTTCTCCCGCACCGATGTCGACGCCTTCGCCGCCGAGTCGCAGGCACGCGCCGCCAAGGCCCAGGCCGACGGCCTCTTCGACCGCTCGCTCGTCCCGGTCCGCGACCGCAACGGCCTGGTGGTGCTGGACCGCGACGAGTTCGTCCGGCCCGGCACCACCGTGGAGACCCTGGCCGGCCTCAAGCCGTCCTTCGCGACCATCGGCGAGGCAGGCGGCTTCGACGCCGTCGCTCTGCAGAAGTACCACTGGGTGGAGGCCATCGACCACGTCCACCACGCCGGCAACTCCTCCGGCATCGTGGACGGCGCCGCCCTGGTCGCCATCGGCAACCGCGAGATCGGCGAACGGTACGGGCTGCGCCCGCGCGCCCGGATCGTCTCCGCCGCCGTCTCCGGCTCCGAGCCCACCATCATGCTCACCGGCCCCGCCCCGGCCACCCGCAAGGCGCTCGCCAAGGCCGGGCTGACCGCGGCCGACATCGACCTGGTCGAGATCAACGAGGCGTTCGCCGCCGTCGCGCTCCGTTTCATCCGCGAACTCGGCTTCCGGCACGACCAGGTGAACGTCAACGGCGGCGCGATCGCCCTCGGCCACCCGCTCGGCGCGACCGGTGCGATGCTCCTCGGCACCCTGATCGACGAGCTGGAACGGCGCGACCTGCGCTACGGCCTGGCCACCCTCTGCGTCGGCGGGGGCATGGGCATCGCCACCGTCGTCGAGCGAATCTGACCTCCGTTCCCGGCTCACCTGGAGACCCGAACCCCCATGAGCGACACCACCACCATCCGCTGGGAGCAGGACCAGGACGGCCTGGTCACCCTCGTCCTCGACGACCCCACCCAGTCCGTCAACACCATGAACGAGGCCTTCACGGCCGACCTCGAAGCCGCCGTCGAGCGGCTCGCCGGCCTCGGCGACGCACTGCGCGGCGTCGTCGTCACCTCGGCGAAGAAGACCTTCTTCGCCGGGGGAGACCTCCGGATGCTCTCCGCGGCCCGCCCGGGGGACGCCGCCGCCGTCTTCGAGAAGTCGATGCGGATCAAGCGCGCCCTGCGCCGCCTGGAGACCCTCGGCAAGCCGGTGGTCGCCGCGGTCAACGGCAGCGCGCTCGGCGGCGGCCTGGAGATCGCGCTCGCCTGCCACCACCGGATCGCCCTGGACGCCCCGGCAAGCCGGATCGGCCTGCCGGAGGTCACCCTCGGCCTGCTCCCGGGCGGCGGCGGAGTGGTGCGGACGGTACGGCTGTTCGGCATCACCGACGCCCTGCTGAAGGTGCTGCTCGAAGGCCGCCAGTACCGGCCCGCGCAAGCCCTCCAGCACGGACTGGTCCACGAAATCGTCTCCAGCCCCGAGGAGTTGACCGCGCGGGCGCGCGCCTGGATCGAGGCCAACCCGACCGCCGTCCAGCCCTGGGACGTCAAGGGGTACCGGATCCCCGGCGGCACCCCCGCCACCCCGGCGCTCGCCGCCCAGCTGCCCGCCTTCCCGGCCGGCCTGCGCAAGCGGCTGGCCGGCGCGCCGTACCCGGCGCCGCGCAACATCCTCGCGGCGGCCGTCGAGAGCGCCCAGGTGGACATCGACACCGCGATGGTCACCGAGGCCCGCTACTTCACCGAGCTGGCCTGCGGGCAGACCAGCACGAACATGATCCAGGCGCTCTTCTTCGACCAGCAGGCCGTCAACTCCGGTGCCGGACGCCCGAAGGACATCCCCAGGCGCGAGGTCCGGCGGGTCGCGGTGCTCGGCGCCGGAATGATGGGCGCGGGCATCGCGTACGCCTGTGCCAGGGCCGGGATCGAGGTGCTGCTCAAGGACGTCACCGTCGAGGCCGCCGAACGCGGAAAGGCCTACTCCGCAGGGCTGTTGGAGAAGGCCGTGGCGCGCGGACGCTCCACCGGGGCGGCGCGCGACGAACTGCTGGCCCGGATCACCCCCACCGCCGACGCCGCCGACCTGGCCGGCTGTGACGCCGTGATCGAGGCCGTCTTCGAGAACCCCGAGCTGAAGCAGAAGGTGTTCCAGGAGATCGAGGGAGTCGTCGCACCGGACGCGCTGCTCTGCTCCAACACCTCCACCCTCCCGATCGGCCTGCTCGCCGAAGGCGTCGGGCGCACCGCCGACTTCATCGGCCTGCACTTCTTCTCGCCGGTCGACAGGATGCGCCTGGTGGAGATCGTCCGCGGGCCGCAGACCGGTGACGAGGCGCTGGCCCGCGCGTTCGACCTGGTCCGGCAGATCGACCGGACCCCGATCGTGGTCAACGACTCGCGCGGCTTCTTCACCTCCCGGGTCATCGGCCAGTTCATCAACGAGGGCGTGGCGATGGTCGGCGAGGGCGTCGACCCGGCCACCGTCGAGCAGGCCGCCGCCCAGGCCGGCTACCCCGCCAAGGTGCTCTCGCTGGTGGACGAGCTGACGCTGACCCTGCCCCGCAGGATCCGCGACGAGTACCGGCGCGCCGCCGAGGCGGCCGGCGGCAGCTGGGCGGCCCACCCGGCGGACGCCGTGGTGGACCGGCTGGTCGACGAGTTCGGCCGCCCCGGCCGCAGCGGCGGCGCCGGCTTCTACGAGTACGACGAGGACGGCCGGCGCGGGCGGCTCTGGCCCGGCCTGCGCGAGCACTTCGTCCGCCCGGGCGCCGCAGAGCCCACCGCAGAGCCCACCTCAGATCCCTCCGGGGTTCCGTTCGAGGACCTCAAGGAGCGGCTGCTCTTCAGCGAGGCCCTGGACTCGGTGCGCTGCCTGGAGGAGGGCGTGCTCACCTCGGTCGCCGACGCCAACATCGGCTCCATCCTCGGCATCGGCTTCCCGGCCTGGACGGGCGGCGTCCTCCAGTACATCAACGGCTACCCGGGCGGCCCGGCCGGCTTCGCGGCCCGCGCCCGCGAACTCGCCGCCGCCCACGGCGAGCGCTTCGCACCGCCCGCCCTGCTGGAACGGATCGCCGCCGAGGGCCGGACCTTCACCGACCGGCCGGTGCCGGGCCGTCGGGTGTGCTGATCCAACGGGTGGTCAGTGGTCGCGGCTCGGCCGGCCTGAGCCGCGACCGTCCTGCAACCGCCCCGCAACCGCCCCGCTCCGCGACGGTTCGTGCAGCCCTGGTCCGGCTCCGGCGCGGTTCCGGTGCTCGATCCGACGGAAGCCTCGGCCCGCATCCGGCCGCCAGGCCGGCCCGGCCGACGAGATCTGAGTGAATGTGAGATTCCGCGTTCACGCCGATCCGGCCCGGGGAAGAGAACACCATCGTGACCTCCGACTCGCCCGACCCACAGCCCCCGCACGGGCCCGCCGTGCTGCTCGCCGGGACCAGACCCGAGGCACTCAAGCTGATCCCGCTGCTGCGCGCGTTACCGGAGCGGGGTGTGAAGACGGTCCTCGTCGACAGCGGCCAGCACCCCGGCATGGTGGCCGCCGCGCTCGCACCCTTCGGCCTCGCCCCGGCCGAAGGCCTCGCCCCGTCCCGCGGCTCCGGCTCGCTGGCCGCCACCGTACGGGGCCTGCGCGAGTCCGTGCACGAGGCGATCCGGCGCCTGGCGCCCCGGCTGATGGTAGTCCACGGCGACACCTCCACCACCTACGCCGGGGCGCTCGCCGCGCGCGCGGCCGGTGTGCCGCTCTCACACGTCGAGGCGGGGCTGCGTACGGCGCACCCGCTACGCCCCTTCCCGGAGGAACTGTTCCGCCGCCGCGTCGGCTCCCTGGCCGACCTGCACTTCGCCCCCACCACCGAGGCCACCGCCAACCTCCGCCGTGAAGGCATCACCGGCAGGTGCGTCGAGACCGTCGGCAACACCATCATCGACGTCCTGCGCGAGACGCTCGGCCGCCCGGCCCCCCACGCCCTGCGGGAACTCGTACCGCCCCGCGCCCCGCTGGTCGTGGTGACCTTCCACCGCCGCGAGAACGTCGGTCGACGCCTCGACCCGCTCTGCCTGGCGGTCCTCGAACTTCTGTGCTCCCGGCCGGACTTGCACGTGCTCTGCCCCCAGCATCCCAACCCCGCGGTCCGGGCGCGCCTGCAGCGCCGGTTCGCCGGCCACCCGCGCATCACGCTGACCGACCCGCTGCCCTACCCGGTCTTCGTCCACGCGCTGGCCCGTGCCGCCCTCGTGGTCACCGACTCGGGCGGGATCCAGGAGGAGGCGCCGTACCTGGGTGTCCCCGTGCTCGTGGCCCGCGAGAACACCGAGCGCCCGGAGGCCCTCACCACCGGCACCACCCGGCTGGTCGCGGCCGACCCGCAGCTGGTCCTCGACGCCGCACACGAGTTGCTCGCCGCACCGAGGCCCAGGGCCCAGGCATTCGACCGCACCGCCCCGTTCGGGGACGGCCGGGCCGGAGAGCGGATCGCCCGGCGGCTCGCCCATTTCATCCGCAGCCGGCCGAGGACGTCCGGCCCGGGACAGCCGAACCCCGCCCGGGAGGCCACCGCATGACCGACGCCGCCAGCGCCCTGCGCGAATGGCTTCTCGACGGACCGGCCCAGCAGCGGCACGGCAGCGAGCACGGGGCGGTCGCCGGCGCACTCGCACCCGACGGCCGCGCCGCCTACGTCTACGGCGAGATCACCGGCTACTACCTGCACTGGCTCGCCTCCCCGCACCTGCCGGCCGACCCGCGGCGCGAACCCGCGGCACGCGCCGCCGCCGAGTGGGTCGAACGCCGCTGCACCACCGGCCCGCTGCCGCCGACCCGCATCCACCTCCACGGCGCGGCGGAGAAGGACTGGCGCAACGACGCCCAGTTCTTCTTCGACCTCGCCATGCTCGTCGGCGGCCTCACCGCGGCCACCCGCGCCGGGCTGCTGAACCCGCCCGAGCGGGCCCTGCGGGCACTGCTGACAGCACTCGTCGACTTCGTGGACCACGACGGAACGCTCCGCCCGTTCCGCCCCGAGCCCGGAGCGGCCCCGCCCGCACCCCGCTGGTCCACCCGCAGCGGCCCCTTCCTCGCCAAGGCCGCCGCCCGCGTCCTCGCCGCCGCGGCCGTCGTACCGCTGCCACCGGCCCTCGCCCAGGCCTGTGCCCGTCACCTGACCCGCCACCGCCCGGACCCCGCCCGGGCCTTCGACCACCCGCTGCACCCCACCCTGTACTTCCTGGAGGGCCACCTCACCTCACCCGGTGCCGACCACGCCGCAGCCACCGCCGTCCTCGCGGAGCTCCTCGGACAGTGCGACCCGGCCGGCACGCTGCCCGAATCACTCGACACGCCCACCGTCCGACGCAGCGACGTCATGGCCCAGGCCCTGCGCCTCGGCCTGCTCCTGCACCGCGACGAACCCGTCCTCGACCGGACGGCCGCCGCACTCGCCGCCAGGGTCCGCGCCGACGGCGCCATCCCCTTCGACCCGGCCGCCCGGCCGCTCCAGCTCAACGTCTGGAGCGCCATGTTCGCCGAGCAGGCACTCTCCTGGCACCAGGCCCGCACCGCCGGACTGCCGCTGCGGGTCACGCCGGGCGACCTCGTCTGACCCCTCCCAGCAGGAAGCGACACCGCCGTGAACGCCCAGCCGGACACCTGGTCCTACGACCTGATCGCCGACATCTACGCCGAGGACATGGGGCACAGCATGCCCCACGACGACATCGGCTGGTACCGGGACCTCTGTCGGCGACGCGGTGGCCGCACCCTCGAACTCGGCTGCGGCACCGGGCGCATCCTGCTCCCGCTCCTGCGGGACGGCGCGGACGCCATCGGCATCGACCTGTCCCTGCCGATGCTGCGCCGCCTGCGCCGGAACGCGGCCGCGCTGGACCTGACTCCCCGGGTGGCCCGGATGAGCCTCCAGCGCCTTGCTCTGCGCGGGCCGTTCACCACCGTCCTGGCGCCGTACTCGCTCGTCACCTACCTCACGGCGCCGGGCGAACTGCACCACTTCCTGGCCGCCGCCCGCGGCCTTCTCGAACCCGATGGCGTCCTCGTCCTCGACGGCTTCGTCCCGAAGGCCGTCCAGCACCACGAGGAGTTCCGTCCGGACTACCGGCGTCCGTACGCCCACGGCCTCCTCGCCCGGGACAAGAGAATCACCGTGCTCGACGACGGGTGCCACCGGATCGAGCGCCGCTACCGCCTCCACGACGACAGCGGCGGCCTGCGCGAGGAGTTCACCACCTGCGACCGGATCCGTCCCTACCGCGAGCCCGACCTCCTCGCCCACGCCGAAGCCGCAGGCCTCACCATCCGGTCGACCAGCTACGACTACGGCGTCACCACGGCCCCCGCCGGGGCGCAGTTCTACACCCTCACCCTCGGCCGCTCCTGACCGGGCGTCTCCTCCCCGGCGTTGAGAGCCAGGGGCCTCCCCGGCTGCTCCGCCGACCGGCCGGCCCGACTCCGGGACCGGCCGGTCGGCTCGTCGAGGAGAGCCGGCCCACCCTTCTCGATTTCGTCGACGAAAGCCTCCAGGAGCTTGGGGTCTTCGTTGCTCCACTGGCTCACCAGGGGGTGATGTTCCCGTTCGACTTGTGGGTGAGGTGGAGGAGCGAGAACAGGTCCTGGTAGACATCGTCCGTGTGCTTGGCGAAGAAGTTGCCGAAGTCCTGTACGCGGAGCGGCGGTCGGTCCTGGCACCCGGTTCGGCCCGCCGCCGTCCGTGCCGAGGCTCCGCCCGGGAGCCGTGCACCGGGGCCCCGCCCGAGGCCGCCGAGTGCTCCGACTGCGGCACCCGGCGTCGCCCGGACCGGACAGGGTGCGGGCCGCCGCGATCGCGGGAGAGCGCGGCGGCCCGGGGCGGGGGTCAGGCCAGGCGGGTGGCCTTCAGCCCGTCGAGCGGGTACTCCTTCGGGAGCTTGTCGGGGTCGCCGGGGACGGTGATCTGTACGCCGATGGGCCGTGACGTCCCCGCCGACAGCAGCTGATCGGCCTGGGAGTCGATGTAGGCCTTGCCGTCCGCGTAGGTGACGTCGACGCCGGATGCCTCGACCTTCGTCCCGGGCACCGTCGGCAGGTCGAACGAGATCCGGAACCTGCTCACGTCATGGCCCTTGCCGCTGGTCCTGCCGACGGCCGTGAGGGTCAGCTCGAAGCTGTAGGTCCTGCTGCCCCACGAGCCGTTGAACTTCTTCTTCACGACGATCTCGTCGTAGCTGGGCGGGATGGGCATCGGTGTGATGCGCCCGGCCCCGTTCATGACCTCCAGCTCGTCGACGGGGATCTTTCCGTGGCCGATCCGCTCGGCCCGGTCGGGGATGGTGGCGCCCGTGAGGTCGAGGTGGTTGACGTTGCCGGCGGAGTCGAGGGCGTAGAAGTTGCCGACGGAGTCGAAGAACGTGGCCGAGTACGACTTCCGCGAACCGCCGGCCTTGCTGGCCTCGGCCGGTAGGAAGACCTTCCGCTTGAGCACGGGTGTTCTTCCTGCCAACCGCGAGGTAGACCTTACGGTGCGCCATGAGACGGATCCATTCCGTGAGGAGACGATCCCGTCAGTGTCGGACGGCGCCGCGCACCCCCGCAAGGACACGTGGCGGTCGCCTGGTGACAAAGTGTCAATCCTTATGCGTGGATGGCACTTTGGCGCGTCCCGTTGACAGCCGTCCGGCATCGGCCGCCAAGGCCGTCCGGCCTGTGGCGTGAGCGCACCGTGTGCGACCGACCCCGGTAACAGGCCGAACGCGGTAGCAGGCCGAACGCGGTAACCCGCCGTCACCCGACCCGGCCATCGTCACCGCCGCCGGTAGGGACCGGTACCGGCCCGGCGCCGATCAGCCGGGCGAGCCCGCGCCGTCGCGCGCGGCCTCGCCCAACTCCTCCCGCAGCGACCGCTGGAACGCCGTCACCAGTGCCTGCGCGACCATCGGCTGGATGTGGTCGGTCAACTCCTTCATCCGCTCCAGTTCCTCGGGCGCCGGCTCGCTCTCCCGGTACGGCTTCCACACCGTCTCCCGGAACAGCCGCTGCAACTCGTGCGCCGTCGCCCGGCTGTGCTCCAGCACCACCGTCCGTGCCGCCAGCAGCGTCTCCAGCGGGATCGGCACGTCCAGGACCCGCACCCCCAGCGGCAGCAGCCCCGGATCCACCCGGAACACCTCCGGGTCCGCCGTCCGCTCCAGCACCCCCATCGCCACCAGCCGGTCCAGTTGCTCCTCCGACAGCCCCCGCCCGGCCCGTCGTTCGAGCTGGACCCGGCCCGCCTCCTCGGCCGCCTCCGGTGTCCACGACGCCACCAGCGCCCGGTGGATCGCCAGATCCAGCGGCGTGCTGTCCTGCGGCAGCCGCGCCAGATACCGCTCGATCGCCGCCAGCGTCAGCCCCTGCCGCTGCAACTCCCCGATCAGCCCCAGCCGGTCCAGATGCTCCGCCCCGTACAGCCCCACCCGCCGGGGCCCCAGCACCGGCGGCGGCAACAGCCCCTTCGTCCCGTAGAACCGCACCGTCCGCACCGTCACCCCGGCCCGCGCGGCCAACTCGTCCACCGTCAGCCGCACCCCCACCTCACGCGCCCCCATCCGCCGCCTCCACCTCTGTCGCACCACTGCTGTGACAGCGGAAGTGTGACAGTGTCGCTCAGCCCCGGTCCACTGCCTGCCCCCGTCACCACCGGGCCGGGTGGACCCCGGAGACGCGGAACCGGCCCGCGCCCTCGGCCGGTAGAGGGCGCGGGCCGGCGGAGCGGCGGTTCGGAAGCACCGATCCCGCACACCCGGCCATGACGGCGTCTTCCGGATCTGCCCGTCCGACGTTCCCGACTGCGTACGCACGTACGCCCCTGTTGTCCTGCGTGGCCAGAAGAACGTGGGCACTCTGGGATCGGCGCGTGAATATCGGGATCTCAAAGGGAAGTGCCTGCGACCGAGTGCTCAATTTCCCCACGAAACCGATGATCAACTATTTCAAATCGCGGGACCCACCGTCGCGGGTAACAAGGAGGGGCTCTACGTAGCCGTGACCCGCGCGAGGTGCAGCGCCACCTTCGTGATCCCGTAAACCTGATCTGGACCTGCTATGCCCGTCGCGGAGCGGTGCTCGTTCCCGCGTGATCACCATCGTGTCAGCCCTGTCGACTGCTGGACGGTTCTCCCGCCGGGATGGTTCGCCCTATCCGTGTTGCTGGATCAGATGACTAAACGGCGCTCGGTGGGGGCCGAGTCTCATTGTCAAAGCTGGGCCGGACAATTCGCTGTGGTGGATTCGGTGATTTGCCAGTCCTCCCTCTTGACGATCACCGAACTGCGATTCGTGGTGTCCCACAGTCGAATCCAGTCACCGGAGGACGGAAAGGCGATATAGGCATGGGCAGGGGCGACGGGTACCCCCTGAAATGGCGCCGGATCCGCCCCGGTCGGTTGCAGGCACACCCGGCGCGGCTTGACGCCGAAATAGGCGGGGGGTTGTTCGCCAGCCTGCGCGCTGCTGGCGGCCATAGCGGCAGCGTGGGAGGCTGGCCGGACCACCTCTCCCCAGAACACGCCCAGAGTGGCGATCAGGGCGGTGCACAGGAGGGAGACTCCGACCGATAGGCCTCCCGCCGTCCGGAAAGCGTGGAAGTGCCGGGCGTATCCAAGGAGTCCGAGAACTACCAGCGGGCCCGCCGCGATCACGAGGGCCTTGACGCTCGCGATGGCCTGCCAGGAACTCGGGATGAACACCTCTTCGCGACTCGCGTCGAAGTAGTCGAGGTAGTAAGTGTGCAGGGTACTGCCAGGAACCGGCAGTACGGTGAGTACCAAGGGGATGAGCGCGGGGATCAGCCAAGCTGCCGTCACCTTCCACGAAACGTTGCGGAACAGCAACCGTAGTCCGTTGGCGGTGAGAAAAACGGCAATCATGGAAGCCGTGACTGGTAGTGCGCCTGGCGTACTTGGCGCGCCTGCGGCGAGGACCAGGCCGATTCCGGTCAGTACGCAACCAAGGAGCCAGCCAAAGCCGATGGCGGAAACGCGGCTGGGGTGGATCGGGTTGATCCCGTATCCCCTGGCCAAGAGGAATATAGGCCCGCCGACCAGAAGTGCGCTCGTCAGCGAAGCAGTTGCCACCACCAGTGGAGGGAGTTCTCTTGAGCCGAGCGCCACTCCCAGGAAGATGAGCAGGGCGGCAGCGGTGATCAGGGCGGGCAGTACGATGCGTTCCGGAACCAGGTGTTGACGGGGCTCAGGGCAAGTCTCGACCGCTGAAGGGGAGCCGGCTGGGCGGGGCAGGGCATTGGGGGACGGTGTGTGGGTGTTGTCGAGCGGGCGCACTGCGGCGAGCGCGGCGGCCTCGCGTACCGTCGGCCCACTCGGCAGGAACATCTCCCGGCCGGTGTCGAACAGCCTGGCCTGGGTAAGCGCCCGACGAAGCCACTCCGAGTGGACAGTCGCCGGAAGTGGATGATGGGCCAACCATCTGGTACGTGGCGGTCCGTCCGATGCGATGGGCTCCTGAATGCGCAGATCGACTGTCACCGGAGCCTGGCGACAGACTCGGTGGAACGCCTGCCGGGCCGACAGGGCGGCTCCCCAGCGTGAACCGCAGACCCCTGCTTCGATCACCCAGTCCTCGGACGGACCCTCAGTGGCTGGGTCATTTGCCGGTGACACCACCCAATCCATCCCGGTGAAAAGCCCACGAAGTTTTTCCCGGGCGCCGGGTGATCCGCTCACCTCAGTTTCCATGCGAAACCAGTAGTCGTAGGTCGAGTTTCTTTCGGTCATTGATGGCTCCAGTTGCCCTAGATGTGAACGAGTGCCGTTCACGTGTAGGCGATTATATTAGGCCGGTGGGTATGGAGCGCAAGCTTTCCGGATTCATTTTGCGAGCGGGTAAATTAATCCTGATTGGTCTCGAGTTGCGATTTGTAAATAAATGTGTGCAGGAACTATCGGATTTCGGATGTGGACTCCGGAGACGCGGAACCGGCCCGCGCCCTCGGCTGGTGGAGGGCGCGGGCCGGCAGTGGCGGTGACCTCGGGGTGGGCGCGCAGGTAGCCCTTGAGCTCGTTGAGCCCGAAGTCGGCGCAGAGGGTGCGGGCCGGTCAGCGTGCGGCGGTGTCGGCCAGGGCGGGGTGGTGGCGGCGGGTGACCTCGGGGTGGGCGCGCAGGTAGCCCTTCAGCTCGTTGAGCCCGAAGTCGGCGTAGAGGGGGTTGTCCGGGTCCTGGGTGGCGCCGGGGGCGTGGTGGGCCAGCGGGAAGTCGAGGCGCTCGATGTGGGCGTTGAGGCGGGGGTTGTAGAAGAACGGGACCGAGAAGCGCTCGCGGGCGCCGGGCGGGCTGACCACACGGTGGCTGGTGGCCTTCAGGTAGCCGTCGGTGGCCACCTCCAGCAGCTCGCCGAGGTTGACCACGAAGGCGCCCGCCATGGGCGGGACTTCGAGGAAGCTGCCGTCCGCGCGCTCCACCTGGAGGCCGCCGACGGTGTCCTGGAGGAGGAGGGTGATGAAGCCGTAGTCCTTGTGCGCGCCGACGCCCTGGCCGGCGCCGTCCGGGGCGGTGCCGGGGTAACGGACCAGCTTGAGCCGCAGGTGCGGGTGGCCGGCGAAGGCCTGGTCGTAGAAGTCCGGGCGGGCGCCGATCGCGGCGAGGAGCTCGTGCAGCAGCCGGCGGGCGACCGCGTCGAGGCGGTCGATCCAGCCGAGGGCGGCGGTGCGCAGCTCCGGGAGCGCCTCGGGCCACTGGTTCGGGCCCTCCAGCCACCAGTAGGGCGGCTCCCCCCGGCCCGGTACGTGCGGGGGGAGCTCGGCGCCGATGTCGAGCTGGTCGCGCCAGTCCCGGCTGCCGCCGGTGCGCTCGTCACCGGTGCGGGTGTAGCCGCGGAAGTGCGGGGAGTTCAGGTTGCTCACGGCGAGCCGGTCGGCCTCCGGGAGCGCGAAGAAGGCCCGCATCGCGTCGGTGAGGGCGGCCGTCTCGGCCGGGGTCACGCCGTGGCCGACGAGCTGGAAGAAGCCGACGCCGGTGGCCGCGGCCCGCAGCTCGTCGTGCAGCCGGAGCCGGTCGTCGGGACCGCCGTCGGCGAGCGACAGGTCGATCACCGGGAGGGCGTCGTCCGCGGGGGCGGAGGAGGAGCTGGAGGAGGGGCGCTGCTGCGTCATGGGTGACATCCGCTGGGTCTCGTCCCGGCCGGTCCCGGTGGTCGACCGGGGGCGCCGGGGCCACGCCTGGTGCGGCGGGTGCCCCGGGTGCCGGGAGGGGGAGGCGGCCGGGTGGGGCCGCGCTTGAGGGTGGGAGGCGCGAGGTTCAGCCGGAGCGTCGACAGGACATGCTCGTGACGCGGAGCAGGTCCACGTGGCGGCGGCGAACGAGTATGAGCACGTGACCAGCGTAAATGACGGCCGTGGCGGCGGGGAGATCCCCCTCGGAGTCGGGGCGGTCGGCGGCCCCGGCAGCGTGCGCGAGGGCCGTGGGGGGGGGGGGCCCCCCCCCCCCGGGGCCCCCCCCCCCCCGGGGCGGGCCCCCCCCCCCCCCGCGGCGGCCCCCCGCCCCCCCCCCCGCGGGGCCGCCCCCCCCCCCCCCCGCCCCCCCG
>NZ_JBIVRD010000014.1:167315-199390 GCF_044755565.1 Kitasatospora sp. NPDC092286
GGCGGGGGGGGGGGGGGGCCCCCCCCCGGGGGGGGGGGGGGGGGGGCGCCGGGGCCCCGGGGGGGGGGGCCCCCCCCCGGCCCCCCCCCCCCCCGCGGCCCCCCCCCCGGCCCGGTGCGGCTCAGCCCAGCCGGGCGGCGTACGCCTCGATGGCGTCCCGCTGGTACGCGGCCAGACCCGGGGCGACCGCCTCGTACGCCGCGCGCCACTGCTCGTTCTCCACGCAGGAGCGCCCGATCGCGCGGTACTCCTCGGCGGAGACCGGCCGGAGCGCGGCCAGCGCCCGGTACTGCCCGTCGGCCTCGGCCTGGACGGCCTCGGCGTCGGCGGGCACGCCGGCGGCCATCAGCTCGGCCAGCCGGACCATCAGCGCGGTGCGCTCGCGCTGCCCGGCCTCGATCTCGGCCTCGCTCATGGTCGCGGTGACCCGCTCGACGGTCGCGGCCAGCTCCGGCTCCGCAGCGCGGCCGGCCAGGAGTCTCAAACTCAGACATCGTCGGGCTCCGGAATCGGGCAGCCATCGTGTTCGACGCTGGACGTGTAGGCGGTCAGGTCCTCGATGAACCGCCCGTACACCCGGGCGCCACAGTTCGGACAGATACCCAGCTCGACCGGGGCCTCCGCAGGCACGCCGCCGCCAGTGCTCACCTGAGGCCTGGCTGGACGTACGCACCCGACGTGATTGGTGATCCAGTCAACGATTCCGGTGCATCTCCGCTGGTGCAGATGTACCCGTACCGGTCGGCCGCGCCGACGTCCCTGTGGCGGCAGCTCATTCACCAGGCCGACCACGAGCTGACCTTCGCGGGCTACACCAACTACTTCCTATGGCTGGAGCAGTCGAACTTCGGCGACCTCCTACGGAATAAGACGGCGCGGGGATGCCGCGTGCGATTCGTCCTCGGCGACCCCGCCAGCCCGGTCACCCGGCAGCGCGAGCTGGCGGAGGACGTGCCGCTGACCTTGTCCACCCGAATCGAGGTGACGCTGTCCGAGCTGGCCAAGCTGAAAGACACCACCGTCGAGGCGCGGTACGAGACCGGGCACGTCTCGTTGTCCGTCTTCAGGTTCGACCAGGACATGATCGTCACACCGCTGCTGCCCGGTAGGATCGGCCACGATGCCCCGATGATGCACCTGCGGCGGGCACAGGATGACGGCGTCTTCGACCGCTTCGCCGGCCACGTCGAAGACCTGTGGGCACGCGGCCGTGACGTATGGACAATCCCGACAGCAGAGGTGACGGCCGATGCCCAGGCGTGACTACGAAGACGACCCCAACGCTCCCAAGGCCAACTCGCTGGTGCCGGCCGCGAGCGTCGTAGTCGTTGACGACGACGGCCGCGTCCTCCTCCAGCGCCGCACCGACAACGGCATGTGGGCCTTGCCCGGCGGCAAGATGAACCTGGGCGAATCCCTCGCGGACTGTGGCATCCGGGAAACGCTGGAGGAAACCGGCATCGTCGTCGAGATCACCGGCATCGTCGGCACCTACACCAACCCCGGCCACGTCTTCGCCTACGACGACGGCGAGGTCCGGCAGGAGTTCTCCATCTGCCTTCTCGGGCGCCCGGTCGGTGGCGAGATCCAGGTGTCCGACGAGTCGACCGAGGTCGCCTGGGTCACCCCGGCCGAGACGGACGAGCTGCCGATGGTGGCCAGCATCCGCAAGCGGCTCGCTGACTGGCGCTCGGGTGAGGGCCCTGTCGTTCGCTGACCGTTGCCCGTTTCCTCTTTGGTCACAGGTCCGTCACGGCGTGCCCACACCACCCACACCGTCGATACGGTCCCCCTCACCACACTCACCACACGCTCTGGAACATTCATGCGCCGCGCCACCATCGCCCTGCTCACCGCCGGCCTCATCGCCACAGCCACCGCGTGCTCCAGCAGCAGCGACAAATCGGAAGGCCCGAGCACGCCCACAGCCACGAATGGCGCCACCCTCGCCAAGGACACGGCAGCCGCCGCACCGGGTACCGCTACTACCACTGCGACCCCAGCCGCCGCCGCATTCACAGCGGTCGCCAAGGCCGTCCCCACCGCGAAACTCGGCAAGACCGTCACCGCCGAGGACGACCCCAACCACCTGCTCGGACGGCCCGGCCAATACACCTCGAAGGTGACATTCACCGACTCACGCATCAAGGATGCGGACGTCGAGGGCCAGGACGAGGGAGCTGTCGTCCGCGGCGGCGCCGTCGAGGTCTTCGCCGCTGACGCCGACGCCAAGGCCCGCGCCGAGTACATTCAGGGCATCGTCAAGAGCATGCCCGCGGCCATGGAGTACGACTACGTCCACGGGCCGGTGCTAATACGGGTCTCGAAGATCCTGACGCCTGCCCAGGCGAAGGAGTTCCAGGCCGCCATCGGAGGCTGACCCCTGACGTCCCGATCAGCCTCCTACGGGTGGGGAATCAAGGTGGGCAGGTCCGGCCAATCCCGTAGTACGGAGCGGCCGCGCGTACCTCGGGCCCCGGGACCGCGCGCTACGCCCCGAACCAGTCCAGCCACTGCCCGTGCGGTGCGGCGATCGCCACCGGCTGTTCGTCCAGGGCGAGCGCGAACACCGCCAGGTCGGCCGGTGCCGGCCGGGGCAGCCGACGGAGGACCTCGGGCAGGATGACCGGCGACTCGTTGGAGATCCAGTGCCCGGGCAGCGTGCGCATCGTCGCCGCGAACTCCTCCCGCGCCTCCGGGGGCAGATAGCTGAGCACCGCGCTGTGGAACACCACCGGTGTGGCCCCCTCCGGCGCCCGGGCGACCAGCTCCCGGACCGTCTCGTTGAGGTCGCCGCGCACCAGCTCCGGCGGGTCCGCCCGGGCGATCCGGACGGCGCCGCGCAGCCGCTCCAGCCGGGCGGTCTGCTCCGGCCAGACCAGGGCCTCCAGCCAGCGGACGTCCTCCTCGTCCCGGACGTCCAGCGGGTTGAGGTCGACCCCGGCCCGCCACACCACCTCGGGCAGCCGGGCCGGGAACGGCACCGGGCCGCTGGTGGCGCACTCCAGCGTCGCCGGACCGTCGCCGGGCCCGAACTCCGGCCGTCCGTCGTACCGGTAGCGGTACCGGTCCGGGTAGAGGCAGAGCCCGGCCGAGGCGCCCACCTCGATCAGCGCGAGCGGCTGCGGCAGGGCGGCCAGCAGCGGCAGCAGGCTCGCGCAGCGCCCGGGCTCGTTGGTCTGCGTCCGGCGCCGCAGCATGGCCGCGCGGACGTCCTCCCAGCGGGCCAGCACCCAGGCACGGAAGGCCGGGTAGCCGTCGCCCACCGGGCCGCCGAGGAACCGGACCGCCCCGAAGAGCAGGTTCGGCTGCCGCTTCGGGGCCGGCAGTGCGCTGACCAGCCCCATCAACTCGACGTCCTCGGCGCACCGTTCGGAGAGCTCCTGATAGCTCGCCGAGTTCCCCCGGGCCTCGCGGGTCGCGAACCTCCGGTACAGCTCGCCCGTCTCCGGTTCCACGTTCTCTCCTCTCACCCTCGGCCGCCGCTGTTCCGTCTCTGCCAAGGGATTCCGGCGGACTCTTGTCCGCCTTCGCCGTCCGCTGTACGGGTGCCGACCCGGTCGCCGGAGATCGAGTCCACCCGAACCGACCGTAGCCCTCCCCGCCAGGAGCCGTCATGAAGCCGCCGAAGTCCAAGGTCGGCGCCCGCGTCGCGCCGACGGCGGCCGCCCGGGCCCGGATCTCCCTGGCCACGGTCGGTGTGCACACGGCATGATCGCCTCTGTTCGCGTACGACCCCGAGCCCGACCCGCTCCACCCGCTCCACCCGCACCGCCCGCACCGTTCCCGAGCCGCCCCTCCGACTGAACGAAGCGACCATGCGTCCCGAATCACCCTGGCGGATAGCCGACTTCCGCACCCTGTTCACCGCCACCGCCCTCGCCCAGCTCGGCACCAACATCGGCTACGTCGCCGTCCCCCTCATCGCCGTCTCGGCGCTCGACGCGAGCGCCGGGCAGGTCGGGGCGATCGCCACCCTGAGCACCCTCGCCTTCCTCCTCATCGGCCTGCCCGCCGGCGCGTGGGTGGACCGGATGCGCCACCGGCGCGTGCTGATCGCGGCGGACCTGGTGAAGGCCGCGCTCTACGCCTCCGTCCCGCTCGCCTGGTGGGCGGACGCGCTCACCCTCTGGCAGCTGTACGCGGTCGCGCTGCTGAGCGGGTGCGCGACCGTCTTCTTCGACATCGCCTCGCAGAGCGTGCTGCCGCAACTCGTCGGCCGCGCACACCTGGTGCAGGCGAACTCCGCCGTGGTCGGCCTGATGGCCGTCGGCAACATCGCCGGGCGCGGCGCGGGCGGCGCGCTCGTCCAGCTCCTGACCGCCCCGTTCGCCATCGGCGCGACGGCGCTGAGCCACCTCGGCTCGGCCCTGCGCCTGATCGCCCTGCGCCGAACCCCCGCGCCCCCGGCGGCCGCCCGCGCCGGGACCGGCCTCGGCGCGCAGATCGCCGAGGGGCTGCGGCACGTCCTCGGCAACTCCGAACTGCGGGCCCTCGCCGTCTCCGCCGCCATCACCAATCTCGGCTTCCAGATCGTCAACACCCTGCTCCCGGTGCTGTTCGTCCGTGAACTCCATCTCCCGGCAGGCGCCCTGGGTCTGTTCTGGGCGGTGGGCGGGGTCGGCATCCTGCTCGGCTCCCGCTGCGCCCGCCCGATCGCCGCCCGCCTCGGCTACGGCCGGGCGCTCGGCCTCGTCGGCCTCTGCGTGGCGCCCGCCGGGCTGCTCGTCCCGCTGATCGGCGGCGGCGCCTGGCTCTGCGTGGCCGGGGCGGGCTGGCTGCTGCTCCTCTTCAAGACCGGAATGGACAACGTGCTCGGCGTCAGCCTGCGTCAGCGGATGACCCCGGACGCCCTGCTCGGCCGGATGAACGCGACCTTCCGCTTCCTGCTCACCGGCGCCATGGCCGTCGGAGCCGCCCTGGCGGGTCTGCTCGGCGAACTGGCCGGCCTCCACCCCGCCCTCTGGGTCGGCGGCGTCCTCCTCGCGGTGGCCTTCCTCCCGGTCTACCTCTCGCCGATCCGCACCCGCCGCCTCCCCGACCCGCCGGCGGCGGTGGTCTCTCCCGCGTCACCCGCACGTGACCTCAAGCGAGCTTGAAGTTCCATCCCGTGGTCTTCGCAGGGGACCCGAGCGGACTTCCGCTCTCCGTTCTACGCGCGCCGCGCGGGTTCAGCCCTCCTGGCGGGCGGCGGGTCCCACAGCGCCCGGTCCCACAGCGCCCGGTCCCGCAGCCGGGAACGGGCAGCCGCGCCCGGGGCCCGCGCCGTCCGGGAACGTCCCCAGCTCGCTGATCCGGTAGCCGCCGGGGTAGCCCCTGACCTGCCGGTTGTCCCGGGCCAGGCGGGGCCGGCGGCGCGGTGGCAGCAGGCGGACGAGGCGCCCGCGCAGGCGCATGCCGCCCCGGACGGCCTGCTGGAGGGCCGCCGGCGGCTTCGCGTATCCGAACGCCTCCCGCAGGGGGTCGTCCAGCAGACAGATCGACGAGGTCCGCATGGACGGCCGCATCGGCGCCGGGTACCAGGACGCCATCAGCCCGAGCGTCGCGTCGGAGACGTCCCGCCCGCCCTGGTCGTAGCCGAAGTGGGCGCGCTCGTAGCCGTCCAGCAGCCGCTCGAACTCCTCGTACGTGCCCGGGATCCCGCTCAGCCCCATGTGGCGGCCCAGTTCCCGGTAGTAGTTGGTGGTGGCCCGCACCTCGTGCGGCGAGTACGGGCGCCAGCCGTAGTCGTCGAGCCAGCGCTTGGGCACCACGACGAAGGTGGCGAGCACGTACAGGAAGTCGTCGTTGGTGATGTCGTACCGCCTGTGCATCTGGTTCATCCGCCGGATCGCCTCCCGCCCCTGCTCCGAGGCGAAGCCGTGCTCGACGACGGCCTCCAGGATCAGCGTGGTGTCGTCGTACCGCTTCTGCGCGCGCCGGGTGAACTCACCGGTCCCGGCCAGCAGCCGGCCGATGCCGGGTACGGCGTAGGTGCGGTAGAGGGCGAAGCTGAGCGACTGGGTGGTGTCCCAGGGGAACTCGTACCAGCTGCTGATCCGGTAGATCTCGGTGAACTCGGTTTCGGGATCCATCCGCTGAATCCGCTTCAGCCAGTCGTATCGCTGCACAGGCCGACGATAGGGGCCGGTCAGGAACGGGTCAACGCGGACGGGTCGGCTCGGCCGGAACGGGTCAGCGCGAACGGGCCAACGCGAACGGGCCAACGCCGGCGGGACGGGTCCCGTCGGTGCCGTCCGGGCGTCGCTGCCGGGCCGGCGCCCGGGGGCCCGCTAACTTTTCTCCGGAAATCCTCGCCGGGGATGTCGAAATCGCGGGCCGTGCTTCTACCTACCCGTGAGAGTGCCCCGGCGGGACGGACGAGGGGCGCGGCACCGGAGAGAACGAGGAGCAGGGCCATGAAGTACATGCTGCTGATGCAGTTCAGCGAGAAGACCGTCGACTTCCCCAAGATCGACGAGTGGAAGCCCGAGGACGTCCAGGCGCACATCCGCTTCATGCAGGACACCAACCGGAAGCTCGCCGAGGCCGGGGAACTGGCCGACGCCCAGGGGCTGGCCATGCCGGAGACCGCGCGGATCGTGCGCTCGCACAGCGGCGGCGCGCCGGTGGTCACCGAGGGGCCGTTCCCGGAGACCAAGGAGTTCCTGGCCGGCTGGTGGATCGTGGACTGCGAGAGCGATGCGCGGGCGGTCGAGATCGCCGCGGACGTCTCCGCCGCCCCCGGCCCCGGTGGGCGGCCGCTGAACATGCCGATCGAGGTGCGCCAGGTGATGTCGGCGCCGCCCACCGAGTTGTGAGCACCGGCGACCGTACCGTCGAGGACCTGCTGCGCGAACTCGCGCCGCAGGTCCTCGGCGTGCTCACCCGCCGCTACGGCGACTTCGACACCGCCGAGGACGCCGTCCAGGAGGCCCTGCTGAACGCCGCCGTCCAGTGGCCCGGGGAGGGCCTGCCGGGCAACCCGCGCGGCTGGCTGATCCAGGTCGCCACCCGCCGGATGACCGAGCAGGTCCGCAACGAGCAGGCCCGCCGCCGCCGGGAGGACCTGGTGGCCGGGCAGGTGCCGGCCGACCGGCAGGCGGCGCCGGCGGCGGACGCCGGGGACGGGGCCGCTCACGACGACACCCTCACCCTGCTCTTCCTCTGCTGTCACCCCGCCCTCTCGCCCGCCTCGGCGATCGCGCTCACGCTCCGCTCGGTGGGCGGGCTGACCACGGGGGAGATCGCCCGCGCCTTCATGGTGCCGGAGGCGACCATGGGGCAGCGGATCAGCCGGGCCAAGCAGCGGATCAAGGCGTCCGGCGTGCCGTTCCGGATGCCGGACGCCGACGACTGGCCGGCCCGCCTGGACGCGGTGCTGCACGTGCTCTACCTGATCTTCAACGAGGGCTACACCAGCAGCGCCGGGCCCGACCTGCGACGCGTCGAACTCTCCCGGGAGGCGATCCGGCTGGCCCGGGCCGTCCACACGCTGCTCCCGGACGACGGCGAGGTCACCGGCCTGCTGGCGCTGATGCTGCTCAGCGACGCCCGCGGCCCGGCCCGCACCGGCCCCGGCGGCGAACTCGTCCCGCTCGCCGAGCAGGACCGCGGACGCTGGGACGCCGCCGCGATCGCCGAGGGCGTCGCACTGATCACGGCCGCCCTGCCGCGCGGGCCGGTCGGCCCCTACCAGGTGCAGGCGGCGATCGCGGCCGTCCACGACGAGGCCCCGACGGCCGGGGAGACCGACTGGCCGCAGATCCTCGCCCTGTACGGGTGCTGGAGCGAATCTCCGACAATCCGCTGATCACCCTCAACCGGGCGGTCGCAACCGCGATGGTGGACGGCCCCGCCGCCGGACTCGCCGTCCTCGCCGCCGCCCCGGCCCTGCTGGAGCACTACCGCCTGTACGCGGTCCGCGCCCACCTGTCCGAGCTGGCCGGCGACCGTGAGGCCGCCGTCGCCGACTACCGCACCGCCGCCCGGCGCACCGCCAGCCTCCCGGAACGCCACTACCTCACCCTCCGGGCGGCCCGGCTCGCGGATTCGGCCGACAGCGATCAGCACCCCGCCGGGGGTGGCGGGGTGGCAGAGTGCGCACCATGACGACGCGCGCACAGGCCCAGGGAAGCAGCACCGGATCCGCCACCGCCGACAGCGACTCCGGTGCCTTCAGCGGTGAAGTGGCCGAGTACTACGCAGAGTTCCGGCGCGGCTACCCGTCGGCGGTCCTCGACGCCCTGCAGACGGCGTTCACCCTGGACGCCGACGCCGCCATCGGCGACCTCGCCCTCGACCTCGGCTGCGGCACCGGGCAGCTCGCCCTCCCGCTCGCCACCCGCGTCCGTACGGTGATCGGCATGGACCCCGAGCCGGACATGCTCCGCCAGGCCCGGGCGGAGGCCGCCCGGCGCGGGGTCGGCAACGCGCTCTGGGTCCTCGGCTCGGACACCGACGTCCCCGCGCTCCACGGTGTACTGCCCGCGCGGCTGGGCCTGACGGTGATCGGCAACGCCGTCCACTGGATGCGGTACGAGGAGCTCTTCCGCGCCATCCGCCCGCTCACCCGCCCCGGCGGCGGCGTTGCGGTGATCGCCAACGGGACCCCGATCTGGGCCCAGGAGACCGACTGGTCCCGCGCGCTGCGCACCGCCCTGGAGGACCACTTCGGCGGTTCCCTCGCGACCTCCTGCGGCACCGCCGCCGACGACCGGGAGCGCTACGCCCGCGCCCTCACCGCCGCCGGGTTCGCCGACGTGCACGAGACCACCCTCGACTACGCGGCGGAGCTGACCTTCGAGCAGCTCCTCGGCTCCCTCTACTCCGCGATCCCGGCCCCCGACCTGCCCGCCCCGCCCGCCCGCCCGGCCTTCGCCGCCCGCCTGCGCGCCGCACTCCCGCCCGGTCCGGCCTACCCCGAGCAGGTCAGGGTCTCCCTCCTCACGGGGCGGGCGTAACGGCGCCGGGCCCGCCCGGGCCGGTGTTCGCCACCGGCCCGGGCGGGGCGTCACGCCAGGTGGCCGGCCGGTGATGAACGGCGCGGGCCACTGGTGTCGAGGCTAGATGACGGAGATCCAGTCGCTGCAGAACCACCAGGCGGGGCCGCCGGGCTGCTCGGAGCACACCTGGTAGGCGGAGACGAGCTCGGGTGTCCACACCTGGCCGGAGCCGCCGCCGTTGCCGTCGGGGTCCTTGACGAAGTCAACGACGCCGTTGATCATCCGGTAGTTCGTCCGGAAGCCGGCGTCGTCAGAACGCTGGTCATAGGCGAACACCCTCCTGTTGCCGTCGCCGACACCACCGTGACCACAGTTCTCGGTGCGGAAGACGCCGCACCGGTTGATGTGGGTGTTGCCGTCCCAGGCGCTGGCCGCCGGAGCCAGGCCCACCCCCGCCCCCACGACCACCGCGAGCCCCCCGATGACAGTGGTGAGCCGTCGGCTCGTCTTGATCTTCATTCTCCCGCCCCTCTTTCGGTGCCAACGAAACCGCGCGACACCCGGCGGCTTCGTTCTTGGAGAGAAGCCTGTGCTCGGGATGGAGACGGAGTCTTGTAGAAGTGCGCATGGCGCAGGTCGGCGGCAGAGCGCGGGCACATGCTGCGGGCGGCCGGCGCGGGACCGTGGACGGCGGCTCGGGAACCTTCCTCGACCAAGCCGGAGGCGGAGGGGAACGCCTTCTTCGATGAGGGACAACGGTGGGTGACCGGGCGGGTGGACGAATCGGACTTGAATCTTTACGAACGAATGTTCGATCCTGAGGTGTGCCCGTTTTCGAATCTGCTTTCGAATCCATCGCCGAGCGGGAGCCGCTCCGGCCGGTGGTGTCGACGGCTGCGCCGCGTGGGGGCGGGGTGGCCGCCGGGGACCGGGGGCTGTTGCCGGTGCCGCCCGCGCTGGGGGCGGTGCTGCCGGAGGGCGGGCTGCGGCGGGGGACGGCGGTGTCGGTCGGGGGCGGGGACGCCGGGTTGCTGCTGGCGCTGGCGGCCGGGGTGGGGGAGGCGGAGGGCGGCTGGGTCGCCGCGGTCGGGCTGCCGGATCTCGGGCTGGCCGCGGCCGCCGGGTACGGGCTGGATCTGCGGCGGCTGCTGGTGGCGGACGACCCCGGGCCGCACTGGGCCGAGGTGGTGTCGGTCCTGGCCGGTGCGGTCGAGCTGGTCATGCTGCGCCCGGACGGGCCGGTGGCGCCCAGCGAGGCCGCCCGGCTGGCGGCCGTGCTGCGGCGCAGCGGGTGCGTCCTGCTGGTGGCCGGGCCGTGGCCGGGCGCGGTGCTGCGGGTGGGGGTGCGGTCCGGGCGGTGGTTCGGGCTGGGGGACGGGCACGGGCAGCTCACCGGGCGGCAGGTGGAGGTGGTGGCCGAGGGGCGTGGCTCGGCGGTGCGCGGCCGTGCCGCCAGGCTCTGGCTGCCGGACGAGCGCGGAGAGGTGCGGGCGGTGACCGGGACGTCTGGGCTGGATGGGCTGGATGGGCCGGACGAGATGCACGAGGTGCACGGGATGGGGGAGGCCGTGACGCCGGGGGCCGGGGTCGGCCTCGCACGCATGGCGGTGGTGTGAGATGGCGGACGGCGCGAAGACCGGGACGGTCGGTACGCCCGGCACGCCGAGGGTGCTGGTGGTCTGGTGTCCGGACTGGCCGGTCGCGGCCGTCGAGGGCGCGGGGACCGACGGGCGCCCGGTGGCGGTGACCGCCGGCGGGCGGATCCTGGCCTGCTCGGAGGTGGCCCGGGCGGCCGGGGTGCGGCAGGGGCAGCGGCTCAAACTGGCCCAGCGGCTCTGCCCGGCGCTGGAACTGCGGGACCGCGACCCGGAGGCGGAGACCCGGCGCTTCGAGCCGGTGGCCGCGGCGGTGGAGGCGTTCACGCCCCGGGTGGAGGTGCTGCGTCCGGGTCTGTGCGCGATCCCGGTGAAGGGGCCGGGCCGGTACTTCGGCGGTGAGGAGGCGCTGGCGTCGAAGGTCCGTACGGCGGTGGCGGCCGCGCTGGCGGGGGAGTGGGCGACGGGCTCCGCGCACCCCGGGCACCCCGCCGACGGCGCGCACCCCGCCGACGCGGATCCGGCCGGGCTGGACCACCCCTCCGGTCCGCGTGCCGAGGCTCCGCACGCCCAGGTCGGCGTCGCCGACGGCCTGTTCGCCGCCGTGCTGGCGGCCCGGGCCGGGGTGCTGGTGCCGGCCGGGCGGACGGCGGAGTTCCTCGCGCCCTACCCGGTGGCCGCGCTCGGTGACGAGGTGTCGGCGGAACTGCTGGACCGGCTGGGCCTGCCCACCGTCGGGGCGTTCGCCGCGCTGCCCGCCGAGGCGGTCGCGGACCGTTTCGGCCCGGCCGGTACGGCCGCCCACCGGCTGGCCCGGGGGCTGCAGCCGCGTCCGCCGGTGCCACGCGAGGAGGGGCCGGACCTCTCCGTCGAGCAGCGCTTCGACCCGCCCGAACCGCTGGCCGAACCGCTGGTGTTCGTCGCCCGCCCCCTCGCCGAGCGGCTGCACGAACGGCTCACCGGGGCGGGGCTGACCTGCGGGCGGGTCGCCGTCGAGGTGGTGTGCGCCGACGGGCGGACGGCCTCGCGGCTCTGGCGGCACGAGGGCCGGCTGTCGGCGACGGGGCTCGCCGAGCGCGTGCGCTGGCAGCTCCAGGCCTGGCAGAGCACGGGCGCGTTCGACGCGCCCGGCGAAGGGCGAGACGGAGCGCCCGAGGGAGCACACGACGCGGGCTTCACCGCCCTGCGCCTCGTCCCCGACGGGCTGGCCCCCGACCAGGGGTGGCAACTGGCGCTCTGGGGGCAGGCGGTCGTGGACGACCGGGTGGAGCGCGCGGTGGCCCGGGTCCAGGCGGTGCTCGGGCATGCCGGGCTGCGCCGGATCGAACCGGCCGGCGGGCGGGGGCCGGGCGAGCAGGCGGTCCGGGTGCCGTGGGGTGAACCCCACGAGCCGGGGGCACCGGTCGATGCCCCCTGGCCGGGGCGGCTGCGGGACGTGTGGCCGGCCGTGGTGTACCGGGCCCCGGTGCCGGTCGCGGTGGTGGACGCCGACGGCCGGCCGGTGACGGTGGACGGCCGGGCAGGGGTGTCGGCCCGGCCGTCCACCGTCGTGGTGCGGGGGCGGGAGCTGCTGGTGGACGGCTGGACCGGGCCCTGGCCGGCCGTCGAGTACTGGTGGGACCAGTCGCTCGCCCGCCGCCGGGCGCGTTTCCAGGTCGCGTCCGCAGACGGCCGTGCCCTGTTGCTGACGGTGGAGGGTGGCGAGTGGTTCATGGAGGCCGGCTACGACTGACGTCCGGCGGCCGGTCGACAGGAGGCAAACCCAGGGGGGCGAACAGCAGGAACGAAGGCGCTCCCGATGGGATTCACCAGCCACCCCACGCTCCCCTGGAGCGAGCTGCACCGACGCCTGGCCGGTGGCCGGCCGGGCCCGGCGGGTGGCGAGGTCGTCCCCCTCCGCCGACCGCCCGCCGACCCGGTCCACCCCGTCGACCCCACCGACCCCGCCGGAGAGCCCCCCGCCCCCTGGGCCGAGCTGCACGTCCACTCCGCCTTCAGCTTCCTCGACGGCGCCAGCGACCCCGAGGCGCTGGTCGCCGAGGCGGCCCGGCTGGGGATCGAGGCGCTGGCCCTGACCGACCACGACGGCCTCTACGGCGCGGTCCGGTTCGCCGAGGCGGCCCGCGAGGCCGGCGTCGGCACGGTGTTCGGCGCCGAGTTGACGATACGTCACAAAGATGCCCAGGCCGAGCACCTCCTCGTCCTGGCCCGCGATCCGGCCGGCTACCGCCGCCTCTCCGCGGCGATCGGTGCCGCGCAGCTGGCGGGCGGAGCCAAGGGCCGTCCGGCGTACGACTTCGCGGCGCTGGCGGACGCGCACGACGGGCACTGGGCGGTGCTCACCGGCTGCCGCCTCGGCCGGGTCCCCGCCGCCCTGGCGGCCCCCGACCCCTCCGGACGGTCCCCCGTCGCCGCCGCCGAGCTTCAACTGCACACCCTCGTCGAGGCGTTCGGCCGCGACAACGTGTACGTCGAGCTGATCGACCAGTGGCTGCCCGGCGACGACCTGCGCAACGACGCCCTCGCAGCCCTGGCTGCCGGGCTCGGCCTCCCGGTCGTCGCCTCCACCAACGCCCACCACGCGGGCCCGGCCCAGGGGCGGCTGGCGCAGAGCCTCGCCGCGCTGCACGGGCGCCGCACGCTCCAGGACGCGGCGGGCTGGACGCAGGCGGCCGGCACCGCGCATCTGCGCTCGGGGCGGGAGATGGCCGCCCGGCTGGCCCGCTTCCCTGGGGTGCGGCAGGCCACCGTCGAACTGGCCCGGTCCTGCGCCTTCGACTTCACCAGGCTCGACCCCGAGCTGCCCGGCTTCCCCGTCCCGCCCGGCCACACCGAGATCAGCCATCTGCGGACGCTGGTCGCCGAGGGCGGTCCGGCCCGGTTCGGGCCGGGGAACGGGCCGGCCCGGCGGCAGCTCGCCAAGGAGCTGGACGTCATCGAGGACCTGGACCTGGCCGGGTACTTCCTGATCGTCCACGACATCGTGGACTTCTGCCGCCGCGAGTCCATCTGGTGCCAGGGCCGGGGTTCGGCGGCCAACTCGGCGGTCTGCTACGCCCTGGGGATCACCGCCGTCGACCCGGTCCACTACAAGCTGCTCTTCGAGCGCTTTCTGAGCACCGCCCGGGACGGACCGCCCGACATCGACCTGGACATCGAGAACCGCCGCCGTGAGGAGGTCATCCAGTACGTCTACCGCCGCTACGGGCGCGAGCACGCCGCCCAGGTGGCCAATGTGATCACCTACCGGCCCCGGCTGGCGCTGCGCGATGCCGCCCGGGTGCTCGGCTATCCGCAGGGGCAGGTGGACGCGTTCAGCCGGCAGAGCGACTTCCGCTCCCCGCCCGGCGCGGACGCCGTCATCCCGGCCGACGTGCTGGGGCTGGCCGGGCAACTCCACGGGTTGCCGCGCCATTTGGGAATCCACTCGGGCGGCATGGTGCTCACCAGGGAGCCGATCGGCGAGATCTGTCCGACCGAGTGGGCCCGGATGCCGGGGCGGTCGGTGCTGCAGTGGGACAAGGACTCCACGGCCGGTGCCGGGCTGGTGAAGATCGACCTGCTGGGCCTCGGCATGCTCGCCTCGCTGCACGACACCTGCGACCTGGTCGCCGAACACCACGGCCTGCGCTACGACCTGGCGACCATCCCGGACGACGACGCGGGCGTGTACGCGATGCTGCGGCGGGCGGACACCGTCGGCGTCTTCCAGGTGGAGTCGCGCGCCCAGATGGCGACCCTGCCCCGGCTGAAGCCGGACCACTTCTACGACCTGGTGGTCGAGGTCGCGCTGATCCGCCCGGGTCCGATCCAGGGCGGCTCCGTCCACCCGTACCTGCGGCGCCGGGCCGGGACCGAACCGGCCGGCTGCCCGCACCCGCTGATGGAGAACGCGCTGGGCAAGACCCTCGGGGTGCCGCTGTTCCAGGAGCAGATGATGCAACTGGCCATCGACTGCGCCGGGTTCACCCCCGCGGAGGCGGACCGGCTGCGCCAGGCGATGGGGTCCAAGCGCTCGCACGAGCGCGTCGCCCGCCTGCGGGAGCGGCTGCTGAGCGGTATGGCCGAGCGCGGCATCCCGGAGGAGGTCGCCGAGGACGTCTACACCAAGATCGAGGCCTTCTCCAACTACGGCTTCCCGGAGAGTCACGCGATCAGCTTCGCCTACCTGGTGTACGCGAGCGCCTGGCTCAAGTACCACTACCCGGCGGCCTTCACCTGCGCGCTGCTGGCCAACCAGCCGATGGGCTTCTACGCGCCGCTCAGCCTGATCTCGGACGCCCGGCGGCACGGCGTCCGGGTGCGCGGGGTGGACGTCAACGCCAGCGGGCCACGGCCGACCTTGGAGCCGTACCGGGGGCCGACTCCGAAGCCGCCGCTCACCGCGGGCAAGCCGCAGCCGGCCATCCGGCTGGGCCTGGAGACCGTCCGGGGTATCGGCGCTCCGCAGGCCGAGGTGATCGCGGCCGGGCAGCCGTACGCGGACCTGGAGGACTTCGCCCGTCGGACGGGTCTGGCCGCGCCGGTGCTGGAGGCCCTCGCCACGGCGGGGGCGTTCGGCTGCTTCGGGTTGAGCAGGCGGCAGGCGCTCTGGGCGGCGGGGGCGTTCGCCGGGGTCACGGCGGCGCTGATCCCGGGCACCACGCCCGGCGCCGAGGCGCCGCCGCTGCCGGAGATGACCCCGGTGGAGGAGACCATCGCCGACCTCTGGGCCACCGGCACCTCCGCCACCAGCCATCCCGTTCAGCATCTCCGCGCCCACCTGGAGCGCGGCGGCGCGCTCTGTGCGGCCGAACTGCCGGACGTGCCGCCAGGCACCGCCGTGGTGGTCGGCGGCCTGGTGACCCACCGGCAGCGGCCGCCGACGGCGGGCGGGGTGCTGTTCCTCAGCCTGGAGGACGAGACCGGGCTGATCAATGTGATCTGCAGCCGGCCGGTCTGGGAGCCTCAGCGCCGTACCGCCCTCGACCGCGCCGGGCTGCTCGTCCACGGCCGCATCGAACGCGATCGCGGTGCCACCAACCTGGTCGCCACCCGGCTCGCCCCTCTCCGCATCGGGCCGTGAGGCGGTGGCAGGGGTGGTACCGAGGGTGGACGGGGATCCGGCAGGGGTGCCGAACGTCCGTGCGATGATCGCCACATGGACGCGACGCCCCGGACCGGAACCCGTCGGATACCGCCCCTCTCCCGCACGGCCCTGCTGCTGGCCGGCGCCGCCCTGCTGGCAGGCTGCGGCAGCACGCAGGTGACGGGCGCGGGCGGGGGAGCGCCCGCGCCGGGGCGTGGCACGGGCGGCCCCACCGGCGCGACGGCGACCGGCACCGCGACCTCCACCTCCGCCGCGACCGCCACACCGACGCCGACCCCCGAACCCACCTGCTCCCCGGAGGGCGTCCTGCTGGCCGCCGAGGAGGCGAACGCCGCGATGGGGCTGCGCGTCATGGCGATCCGGCTGACCAACTGCGGCACCCGCCCCTACAAGTTGAACGGCCGCCCCGACGTCCGCGTCCTCGGCGCCGAACGCGAGCCACTCGACGTCAACGTCCGCCGCGGCTCGGCGGGCATCGCGACCATCGACGGCTTCGACGCGGCCCCGGCCCCGGTGACGCTCCAGCCCCAGGAGTCCGCCGTGTTCCAACTGGTCTGGCGCAACACCGTCACCTCGGGCACCAAGGACAGCGGCCAGTACCTCGATGTCGCGCCCCTCCCGGGCCGCCCCCGTGTCACCGTCCCCGCCTATCTCGACCTCGGCACCACCGGAAAGCTGGGCGTCGGCGTCTGGACCAAGCCGAGCACCAACCGGCCGACCGCCCCCGCCTATCCTCAGACCCAGCCCCAGCCCCAGACCCAGAGCAGGCCTTAGCCTCGCGCTTTCACCGATAGGTCCGGGTCGTCGTCAAGAAAGTTGCACTCCTCAGGCCGGCGGATACGGATGCGCCTCCAGGATTTCCCTCATCGCCGACCTGCGCGCGCGGAGTGCCAGGCTGTGATGAGGAGAATCAGCGGCCGGGTGATCTCGGGTAGAGAGCTCTCGCATGGCGAACCGGAGGCCCGGGCGAAGGGTGATTCGGGATATCAGGAATTCCATCGAAAGGAGATCGCCGCAGCCGTCGCGGCTTTCCCCTGCTCCCAGGTCGCCGAAAAGGTTCACCAGGATCTGTTCAAGGAGTTCATCGGCCCCGAAGCCATGGCGGAGGCGAGTATTCCGAATGTGGAACCGCTCTCAAAGGGAACTCCCGGATGAGATGATCGCCGTTGATCCGCACTGAGCGTGACAATAGAGAGGGCGCGTGATGAGTCTTCTGGTGGCCGAGGAGCTGAGGCTCGACTTCGGTTCGACCCGAGCCCTGAACGGGGTGTCCTTCGATGTCGCACCACGGGAGATCGTCGCCGTGACGGGCTCCAGCGGCTCCGGCAAGTCGACGCTCCTCCACTGCCTGGCCGGCATCCTGCGGCCGATGAGCGGAACGGTCCACCTGAACGGCGAGCGCATCGACGACCTCCCCGAGGCCGGGCGCAGCCAACTGCGCCGCAAGGACTTCGGGTTCGTCTTCCAGCTCGGCGAACTCATCCCCGAACTCTCGATCCTCGAAAACGTGGCCCTTCCCCTGCGGCTCACCGGCACTACCCGCAAGGCGGCGGCCCAGCGGGCGGCCGAAGGCCTCGCCCGCCTGGAGATACCGGATCTGGCGGACAAGCGCCCCTCCCAGGTCTCCGGCGGCCAGGCCCAACGCGCCGCCGTGGCACGGGCCCTGATCCACCGGCCGAAGGTCGTCTTCGCCGACGAACCCACCGGAGCCCTGGACACCGTCAACGGCGAACGCGTCCTCACCGCCCTCACCACCGCCGCCCGCGACCAGGGCGCCGCAGTCGTCATCGTCACCCACGAAGCCCGCGTCGCCGCCTGCGCCGACCGCGAAGTCCTCATGAGCAACGGCGAGATCGTCGGCGTGAAGGGACGGGTGTGATGCTGCGCGCCCGCCTGTTCCCCCTCCTGCTGGGCCTCAGGCTCGTCCGCGGCTACGGCCGTTCGGGATGGGCACGCGTCTGCCTGATGACCGGAGGCACCGCGCTCGGCGCCGTCGTCCTGCTCACCGCCCTCGCCGTCCCCGGCATGCTGGGGCACCGGGCCGAGCGCACCGACGCCAGGACGGTCCTGTGCGCGGCCACCGACGGCCAACCCGCGGCCGGCTGCGGACTGATCGGGGAGAGCGTGTCCGACACCTGGCAGGGCACGCCCCTGCAACGCCAGCTCGTCCCCGCCGCCCACAGCGCCACCGCGCCGCCGCCCGGCCTCACGGGCCTTCCCCGGCCCGGCGAGCTCATCGTCTCCCCGGCACTCAAGAAGCTCTACGACACCCCCGGGAACCAAGCCCTGCGCGACCGCCTGCCCGGGCGCCTCACCGCCGTGATCACGCCGTCCGGACTCCTGCAGCCCGATGAACTCCTCGCCTACATCGGCGTCGACCAGACCCCGGACGCCTACGTCCAGCACCCCGCCGGGTACGGGCCCCAGGCCCACGGCGCGACTGGACCAGCCATCGTCGCCCAGGCCGGCGCCGTCGCGGACACCCGCAAGAACACCGTGACCCTCATCGTCGGGATCATCGCCGTCCTCACCCCGGTCCTCCTCTTCCTCGCCTCCTGCGCCCGCCTGTCCGCCGCCACCCGCGACCGGCGCCTGGCCGCGCTGCGCCTGCTGGGGCTGACACCGCGCCAGACCCAGGTCGTCAACGCCGGCGAGACGGCCGTCGTCTCGACACTGGGCGTCCTGGTGGGCCTGGCGGTCTTCGAGGCCCTGCTGCCCGCCGCGTCGAGCTGGACCGTCGCCGGCTACGGCTGGTTCTCCGCCGACCTCCAGCCCCCGCTGTGGCAGACCGCTGCCCTGCTCCTGGCCGTCCCCGTGCTGGCCGTCTGCGTGGGCGCGGTCGCGGTGCGCCGCGTCACCGGGGTCACCCGGGCAGCCCGCGCGGACGCGCTTCCCAAGCCCCTGTCCCCGTGGCGCCTGGCCCCCCTCGGGCTCGGCGCCGCACTCAGCGGCTACGCCGCCCTGAGCCCGGCCCCCGAGATGGGTGACCCCAACACCCCCATGCTTCTGGTGATGGGCGCGGGCCTCCTGCTCACCTTCGTCGGTGTCACGGCCGCCACCCCCCTGATCGCCAGGACCATCGGCGTCCTGCTCGGCCGCCTCGCCCGATCGGTCGCCGTCCTGCTGGGCGCCCGCCGTCTGGAGGTCGAGGCCGCCACCGCGACCCGGGTGGTGACGGGCCTGGTCCTGCTCGTCTTCGCCAGCACGCTCGGCCAGTCGGTCTTCGCCGCCGTCGAGTCACGTGCCTCCGCCGAGTCCTGGACCCAGCTCATGGCTCCCGGAGTCCTCCAGGGCCCGGCGGCGACGGCCGAAGGCCTGCCCGTGCCGGAATCCGCGCTCAGGGACGTGCCCGGCGTGCGCGAGGTCGTCCCGGTACGGCGGCTGCAGACACCGCTGCCCGCCGCGCTGCAGAACGCACCGGGCACACCGGCCGGCGCCGCCGGCATCCCGGCGGCTCCCCTGAGCATGCACAGCGCGGTCGTTCTCTCCTGCTCCGACCTGGCCACCCTGATCAAGCAGCCGCCCACGGACTGCCAGGAAGGCACCGCCTACTGGCTTCCCCAACCCCACCAGGGAACCGACCCCGCCGCCACGGGCCCCCTGACGCTCACGGCCCAGACCCGGCCCGGCGCCGCCGTGACCGTCACTCCTCCCACCCGCACCCTCGCGGTGCCCGACCTCTACGCCGTCTCCGACAACTCGCCGCTGGCCGCCGACATCCTGCTCCCGCCCGACACCCCTGGCCTGTCCGAGCTGAGCGCCCCGGCGGAGAGGTACCTGATCGCCACCGACGGGAAGTCCGCGACGTACGAGGCACTGAACGCGGCCGTGGCCCGCCTGGACCCGAGCCTGACGGTGTCCGTCCCGGACATCGCGCTGGAAGCGCAGTACCAGTTCCCGCTCTTCCGGGCCCTGCTGATCCTGGGGACGCTGCTCACCCTCGTCATCTCCTTCGCCACCATCGCGGTGGGGTCGATCGACCGGGCGATCGAGCGCCGTCGGGAGGTCGCGCTGCAGGCGGTGGTGGGTGTGCCGCTGCCGACCATGCGGCGCGCCCAGCTCGTCCAGATCCTGGTCCCCTACGGAGCGGGCATCGCGCTCGCCCTGGGCCTGGCCCTCCTGGCGGGTCGCGCCTACGGCCGCACCGGGGGGACCCCGGGCGGCGTCCCGCTGGACGCCTTCGCGAGCATTGCCGGCATCGCGGTGCTCGGCGCGGTGGCAGCCGGCCTCAGCGCGCTCCCGGCCCTGGGGCGCAGGGTCAAAGCGGAGTTCCTGCACCGCGAATGACCCTTCCCCCGGGTTCTCGGGCCGGCCCGAGAACCCGGAGACAGGCCGGTCGTGGGGGGCCTGGGCCTCAGGTCGTAGACGCCGATGGGGGAGAAGACCACGAACCAGTCGCTGCCCGAGCCGTTCCGCATCGACGCCATCTCCTCGCCCTCCGCCCATCGGGAGTCGAAGGAGTGGTACCGGCTCTCCCAGTCGTCCGGGTTGAGGGTGGCGTCGAGCATCGCGAGTCCGCGGCAGCGGTCGCGAAGGTCGGATACGGCGGGCAGGCGGCTGAGCAGTGTGTTCATGCAGCTATCCAATCCGGCGGGGCCGACAGGTCGGCATTCGGTGGACCGACGCGGCGCAGTCGTGGGGGGATGCCTGCGCCGCGTCGGGTCTGTGGGGGTGTGGGTGGGCGGGTGAGGGCTCAGAAGGCGGGCTGGTCGTTGAGTTCGACGATCAGCAGATCGGTGAGCCGGACGGTGTACCAGACGTCCTGGCTGCCGCCGCCGCCCCAGAGCTCGGTGAGGCGGACCGACGCGAAGCCGTACTCTTCGTTGACCTGCTGGACGGACCAGTTCTCCGGGACGTTCTGGGCGCGGAACACCGGGTCGGCGTCGTGTTCATTGGCCCAGGCGTCGAGGCGGAAGTTCAGGTGTGGGCTGAGGAAGCGCTCGCGGACGGCCTGTGGGGTCTCGCCGCTCTCGCCGAGCACCGCCCGCCGGTACTCCTCGAAGAAGGTGACCACCTGGTGGGCGGCGGGGGTGCCGGCCCGGACCTCCACCCGGGACACACCGGGTGTGCCGGCGGGCAGGGCGAGAGCCTGGGCAGGGGCGGCGATCAGGCCGCCGATCGCGAGCAGTGCGGCGGCGCCGGCCAGGGCGGCGCGCATGGTGTTCGTGCGATTCATGAGGGAATTCCATCATTCGCCAACGAACTCTGTATATCGCCGGAAGGGATGGTTTAGCCTGCTGGCGATATTCTTTGACGATTGGTCAGATGTAATTTTCGCCCGCGTCCCGGCCCTTTCCCGGCGCGCCCGCGAAGGCCTGCGCGATCGCCAGCCAGGCCGTCGCCGTCTCCCCGGAGGCGGTCAGGGCCAGATCGTCCCGGTGCCGGCGCTGGGTCACCAGCAGACAGAAGTCCAGCGCCGGCCCGCTCACCCGGTCCGCCGCGTCCTCCGGCCCCCACACCCACAGCCCGCCGTCCGGCGCGGTCAGTTCCAGCCGCACCGGGACCTCCGGCACCGGCAGCCCGTGCAGGGTGAACGCGAACCCCATGGTCCGCAGCCCCAGATGCGCGATGTGCCGCAGCCGCGCCGACGGCTCCCGCACCGCGCCGAGCGCGTCCGCGACGTCCTGCCCGTGCGCCCAGGTCTCCATCAGCCGTGCGGTCGCCATCGAGGCGGGCTTCATCGGCGGTCCGAACCACGGCAGCCGGATGTCGGTCGGCACCGCACCCAGCGCCGCCAGCACCCGCTCCCGCCCGGACCGCCAGCGCGCCAGCAGCAGCCGGGGCTCCTCGGCCGCGCCGCGCGCCGCACCCTCCTCCACCGGGCCCGCCCCCGCCGCCGACGGCTTCCCGAAGAGCCCGCCGACCGCCTCCGCGAAGGCCGCCGCGTCGCGCGCGGAGAGCTCTGCCCAGTCGTCCGTCCACGCCAGATGGGCGATCTGGTGCGCGATCGTCCACCCCTCGGCGGGCGTCGCACGGGCCCACTCCGCCGGCGCCAGAGCGGCCACCAGGCCGTCCAGCACCTCGCTCTCGGCCCGCAGATCGCCCAGCAGGCCGGCCAGCACGTCCGGAGCACCCGGCTCACTCGGGCTGTTCGGGCTCGTCATGGACATCCCCTTCGCATCGGTCGTCGTCCCGGGCACCGGTGACCCGCCGGTGACCCGCCGGTAACCCAGGGCCGCACCCTACGACGCGCCGCGCGGATCCGCCGGACACTCCACGGAACACGCACGTCACGACTCTCGCCACCGGCCGTACCGCGTGTGACAATCGCGCGATGACAAGGGCTGCGGACACCCCCATCCAGGCGGCCGGCGGCGCTGTCACCCGGGCCGTCACACCCGTCGCACCCGTTGCACCCGTCCCCGGAGGCCTCGCCCCGGACCGACCCGACGACCTCGCCGTCCGGGCCGCCGAGTTGGTCAGGGACGCCCTGCTCGGCGACCTCGCCCGCCGGGTGGTCGCCGACTGCGGCGCGGACGTCGGCCTGGTCGGGGTGCCGGACGAGGACCCCGCGCGGCGCGCCCGGGCGGGCGCGGGCCCGGACGGCATGGTGCTGCGCCGCTGGGCCGGTACCCGGGCCGATCTGCTGCACGACCTCGCCGTCCCCGCCGGGACCGGCCTCGGTGGCCGCGCGCTGGCCGAACGCGCCCCCAACTGGGTGCCCGACTACCGCGCCGCCACCACCATTTCGCACCACTACGACGCCGCTGTCGTCGCCGAGGACCTGTACGCGATGCTCACCGTCCCGCTGCTGCACGGCGGTACCGTCTACGGGGTGGTGTACGCCTCGCTGCGCGCCGTCGTCCCGTTCGGGGACGTCCGGATCGCCGCCGTCACCAAGCTCGCCGCGGCCGCCACCCGGGCGCTGGCCGGGGCCGCCGCCTGGAGCGGGCCGGGCCCCTGGAACGGGTCCGGCCCCCGAAGAGCCGCCGCGGCACCGCTGCCGACCCCGCTCACCCGCCGGGAGCACGAGGTGCTGCGCTGGGCGGCGACCGGCCGGACCAACCCGGAGATCGCCGCCCAACTGGGCCTCACCCGCAACACCGTGACCGGCTACCTGAAGAGCGCCATGCACAAGCTCGGCGTCCGCAACCGGACCGAACTCGCGCTGGCCGCGCGCGAGTCCGGCCTGGTCGACGAGGCGGGTTGAGTCGAAGGTCGAAGAGCGTTGCGGCGATGGTCAGTTGACCTTCCGGTCCCGCCCCGACCAGTACGGCTCGCGCAGCCGGAACTTCTGCAGCTTCCCGGTGGTGGTCCGCGGCAGCGTGTCCCGGAACTCCACCGACGTGGGCGACTTGTAGCCCGCGAGCCGCTGCTTGCAGTGCGCGATCAGCTCCGCCTCGGTCGTCGCCCCCTGCCCCGGCTTGAGCACCACCAGCGCCTTGACCGTCTCGCCCCACTTCTCGTCCGGCACACCGACCACCGCGACCTCGCCCACCGCCGGGTGGTCGTACAGACAGTCCTCCACCTCGATCGAGGAGACGTTCTCCCCGCCGCTGATGATGATGTCCTTCTTCCGGTCCGAGATGGTCAGATAGCCGTCGGTGAGGGTGCCGCCGTCCCCGGTGTGGAACCAGCCGTCCCGGATCGCCTCGGCGGTCTCCCGCGGCTGCTGCCAGTAGCCGTTCAGCACGACGTTGGAGCGCACCAGCACCTCGCCCTGGTCGTCCACCCGGACCTGGTTGCCGATCGCCGGCGCGCCCGCCTGCACCAGCCGCTCGGCCCGTTCGGCCGAGGGGAGTTCGTCCCACTCGGCGCGGGTGCGGTTGACCGTCACCACCGGCGAGGTCTCGGTCAGGCCGTAGATCTGCATGAACTCCCAGCCGAGTTCGGACTCGATGCGCTGCACCACCGAGGTCGGCGGCGGGGCGCCGGCCACGATGATCCGTACCCGGTCCCGGCCGGGGACGGGCCCGTCCCAGTCGGCGGCCGCCTCCAGCACCATCGAGATCACCGCCGGTGCGCCGCACAGGAAGGTCACCCCGTGCCGGTCGATCCGGCGCAGGATCTCGGCGCCGTCCACTTTGCGCAGCACGATGTGCCGTGCGCCCAGCCCGGTCAGCGCGAACGGCAGGCCCCAGCCGTTGGCGTGGAACATCGGCAGCGTGTGGAGGTAGACGTCCCGGTCACCGGCCCCGAAGTGCAGGCCCATCAGCACGGCGTTCAGCCAGATGTTGCGGTGGGTGAGCTGAACGCCCTTGGGGCGTGCGGTCGTTCCGCTGGTGTAGTTGATCGTCGCGGTGTCGTTCTCGGCGATCTCGTACCGGCGCGGCGCGTGCGCGAAGTCGTACAGCAGCGCGTCGCTGTCCGGGCCGATCACGAACTTGTGCTCGGCGACGACCCCGGCCAGCGGTTCGGCGACCTCGGGATCGACCAGCAGCACGGACGCGCCGCTCTGCTCGACGATGTACGAGACCTCCTCCGCCTTCAGCCGGAAGTTCACCGGCACCAGCACCCGGCCGTGCCCGCTCACGCCGTACAGCGAGGTCATCAGCCGGGCCGAGTTCTGCGAGACGATCGCGACCCGTTCACCCGGCCCGACGCCCAGCCGGTCCAGCCCGGCCGCCTGCGCCCGTGCCAGTTCGGCGACCCGGCGGTAGCTCAGCTCGCCCCAGGATCCGGCCGGCTGCACCGGCTCGTCGACGATGCCGACCCGGTCGCCGTAGACCAGCTCGGCCCGGTCGAGGAAGTCCATCACGGAGAGTGGAATCTGCATGCGCCCACTGTCCTCCGCCCTCCACATCCTGCACACCCCCGATCGGGGGTGTCACCCGTTCGGGGAAGGCCGGCCTTCGCTTGCCGATCCGGGGGCGACCAGCGGCCGGGAACGGGCGGCTGCTAGGAAGGTCGCAACGCACCGATCCGCGGTGGGAACGACGGGGGAGACCGGGACATGACCGACCGACCAACGGCCCCAGAACCTGTCCGACGGTCTCAGGTGAGCACCCTCACCGGCACGTTCCCGGTGGCCGACGGACTGCTCCTGCGCCCGTTCCGGGACGAGGACGGACCGGCCCTGGTGGAGATCTACCGCGATCCGCTGCTGCGCCGTTTCACCAGGCTCCCGGTGACGGACGCCGGGGACGCGGCCCGCTGGCTGGACGTGCAGCGCCGGGGCCGGGCGGACGGCGACCGGTACAGCTTCGCGGTGCTGGAGCCCGGCGCGGCGCGCGCGGGGGAGCAGTTGGTCGGCAACGTGGTGCTCAAGTGCGGCACCCCGGGCGGGGCCTCGGCCGAGGTGGGCTACTGGACGGCGGCCGCCGCCCGGGGCCGCGGCGTGGCCCCGCGCGCGGTGGAGGCGCTCACCGCCTGGGCGTTCGAGGTCTTCGCCGCCGACGGGCTGGTCCGGCTCGACCTGCTGCACCAGGTGGACAATCCGGCCTCGTGCCGGGTGGCGGAGAAGTCCGGCTACCGCTTCCGGGAGGTCCTGCCCGCCCGGCCGCCGTTCCCCCGGGACGGCCATCTGCATGTGCGGACGGTGACCCCGCCCGGCTAGCGCTCCGGCCGCACAGGTTCGCCGGGTCGGGCGGTCAAGGTTCTGCAGCTCGGCACCGGCAGGGCCAGGATCACGGTGCCCCGCGACGCGATCGTCGACGTCGAGGATCTGCACACCGGGTGGAAGGACTTGCTCTACAGGACCCGGCGGCGCTCCGGCTCCGGCGGGCCGAGGATCCGGATCTCCGGGACCATGGGGTTCGGACGGTTGAAGGCCACGTGCGGCGTCAGGCAGGATCGACGAGACCCGTAAACAGGTTGGACCGAAGCGAAGAAGCAGGTCAGAGTGGTCTCATGGCTTCTCTTGTGCGACATGTGACGATCGATTGCACCGACCCCTTCCGCCTCGCCGAGTTCTGGGCGCAGGCGCTGGACGGCACGGTGGGCGAGGACGACAACCCGGGCGACGCAGAGGCGGTGGTGGAGTCGGCGGGGGCCTCGCTGCTGTTCATCGGCGTTCCTGAGGGCAAGTCGGTGAAGAACCGCGTCCACCTGGACCTCCAGCCGCAGGACCGGTCCCGGGAGGAGGAGGTGGAGCGTCTGCTGGCCCTGGGGGCCACCCTGGTGGCGGACCACCGCACCCCGGACGGGCTCGGCTGGGTGACCCTGGCGGATATCGAGGGTAACGAGTTCTGCGTCGAGCGCAGCGCCGCCGAGCGGGCCGCGACCACCGGCGCCTGATCCCGCGTCCCCGGCAGCCCGGCAGCCCGGGTCCCCGCGTTCCAGGGATCCGGGCTTCGGTGGCGCGGGCTTCGGTAAACCGCGCGCCCGTCCTCAGTCGATCGTGGCCGACCACGGGCCCCGGGACAGGTGGATCACGCCGTCCGGGGTGACGGTCGCATCGGCTCCGTACAGCGGCAGGCCGCCTTCGACCAGGCTCCTGGTCCGGACCCGTTCCAGCTCGGTCCAGAGCCGCTGGGGCCCGGCCTGGTGGACGATGGGCGGCTCGAACCGGACGGCCGTGGCCCGTGCCCACGATCCGTCGCGGTGGACCAGGTACGCCGTCCGGCACCCGGCCCTCTCTTCGAAGTCGTACTCGATGCCGGGCACCGAGACCGACAGGAACGACCAGGTCTCCCACGCCTCCCGCACATCGCTCACGGGGTAGCGGCCGGTCGTGATGGACTCACCCTCCGCCTCGCGGGCGGTCGGGTACAACTCGGCTGGTCCGGTTGGGTAGTTCGCGTCGTGCCGGGTGCCCATGAACCCGGCCCGGTCGCGTTCGATGTGCCCGCGCGCTCCGCCGTCCGGGGTCTTCCAGGCCGTGAGGATCAGTGCGGTGTCCCGGATCGTGGTGACCAGGCGCCCGCCCTTCCGCAGCGCGGCGAGCCACGATGCCGGGACCGGCCGGACGCCCACCGTCGAGACGATGCGGTCGTGGTCGCCGGGGAGGGGCCCCGTCGCGTCGACGGCGGCGAACGCCGGGTGCAGGCCGAGGGCGGCCAGCCGGTCCCGCGCGGCGTCCACCAGGTACGGGTCCACGTCCACGCTGGTCACATGCTCGGAGCCGAGCCGCAGCGCCGCGTAGGCGGTCAGCCCGCCGGCCCCGGTGCCGATGTCCAGCAGATCGTGCCCCTGGTTGATCCGGCCGTGCCGCAGCATCTTCACCACCAGGGCGGCGAGCGTGGCCGACGACGTGGGGAGCCCGGTCGGGTGGTCACCGGGCTCGGCGTGGTCGGCGTGGTGCCCGCCGACGCTGGTCACGGCCGACTCGTTGCCGTAGGCGACTCGCGCCCAGCGCTCCGGGTCGTCCGCTCCCTTGTGCAGCGTCCAGCCCTCGGGCCCGTTCTCCCACCAGTTCGGGAGCAGGGTGTGCCGAGGGGTGTCCGCGACGGCCGCGCGCCAGCGGGAGTCGGGTTCGGTGGCGCGCTCTGCCAGGGCGGCGGCGTGGTGCTGCCAGTTCATCAGCGTGTTCCTTTCCGGTAGTTGCCGGTGATCTCCGGCTCGGCCATGCGAGGCACCCTGGGTGCTTCACCGACCTGGGGCTCCGTGATTGCGGTCACGAAATCACCGCTCGCATGGGTGAGTTGATGCATGGTGGTGCCCCGCCCCGGACGGGGAAGGGCCTCGACCGGCGTCCGGGGCGGGATTCTTCAGAGCGCCTTGCGGGCCCGTTCGTACGGGTTCTGTACGACGGCCGGCCCGGCGCAGCGGAGTGCCCAGGTGAAGGGCTTGCCGTTCTCGTCCAGGCTCCGGAAGGCGACGGTGGTGTACCGGACTTCTCCGGTGATCGGGTCTCCGGTCCGCTCGCGTCCGAGGAACACCCCAGTCCGCCCGTCCGGAAGCGTGGCCTCGGCCTGCAGGGCGGGCAGGTCGAGGGATTCGACGCACCCGCCCTCCGCCCGCCGGGGGCAGCCGCAGTTCAGCGTGCGGACCGCGGCCAGGGTCGGCGCGCCGCTCTCGAATGCAGCTGAGTTGGCGTACAGCGGGACGTACCCGTCGGCAACGATTCCGGGGGAGTTCATCGGTAGCACGGTGCTGGTCCTTCTTCGGGTCCTCGCTGGACTCGTCCAGCGGCGCGCTTCTCGGCGTCCTGCTTGTGCGCGCCGGGTTCGGCCTTGCTGTTCATCCCTTGTGGCGACGCTCAGTTGGGCGGCCTCACCCGTCCCGCCGGGGTGTCCGTGACGGGCGGGGCCTCGATTCCGCACGGGCGAACCGACGTGCTCCCCGTCGTCCGCGCGGAAGATCAGACCGGCCGGTCCGGGGGCCAGGCACCCCGGGGGCGACGGTGGCCCGGGTGATCCGGGTGGTTGTCCATCAGCACGCCGAGCAGGCTGAGGGTCGTCTGCGGATCGAACACCGGGCGGTCGAGTTCCTGCCGGATCATGCTTCGGGTGATCTCGCGGCCGATCTCGGCCTCGTACTGTTCCTGCGCGAGTATCCGGTCGTACTCGCGGGCCGCCCTTCGGCGCCTGGGGCTGACCCAGAGCACCGGGGGCCAGAACTGCAGGTAGACACCCCAGACCCAGGTCCACGTCACCCGGGGTTCGGTGGCCAGTCCGCGCAACATCCGGCCGAGGAAGGCGAGTCGGGAGTGGGGGTTCACGCGATGGCCCCCTCGGTACGGGCGTGCATGCCGGTCTGCAGCCGGGCCCGGTGCCGCTTCCGTTCGGCGCGCTCGAACCCGACCACGCACAGGGGGAGTTTCATCGGATCGTCAGGGGGGCCGTAGGTCGGTCCCGGCGCGACCAGGGTCCACCGGTCGCAGCAGAAGCAGCGGCCGAGGTTCCACGCCGTCCGGTCCGGCAGCGTGTAGCGCTCCATGAGTGGTGCCCTACGCCGCGTCGCCGGCCGAGGGTTCGGGCAGTCGTCCGGGGGGCTTGCCCCGACTCGTGGCCGGCTTCGAGTCCATTGGTCTGACGAGCGGTTGGATTTCGCTCGGGTAGGTGGTCCACTCGATCCCGCCGTGTTCCGGCCGCAAGTAGACCTTGCCGGACTCGGTGCCCATGTAGGCACCGTGGACGCCTCGGTGGGCCATGTCCTTGACGATTTCGCCGAGCTGGGGGACGTACAGGGGGTCGGTGGGGGTGTTTCGCCGCGTCAACGTCCGTTCCTCTCCGTAGTGGATCCACTACCCAGGGCTGCCTACTGTGGCTTACAGTTGGAAGCGTCTTCAACCTGTCGGAAGAGAACGAAAAGTTGGGGCGGTGGACTATGAATCGCCGGGAGCTGGACCCAGACTCGTCGCCGGGTGCCGCCTTCGGGGCACGACTCCGCAGTTCACGAGAGGAGCGCGGGTGGATTCAGGATGAGCTGGCTGAACGTATGGGCTACTCGGGAACGCATGTCTCCGCCGTTGAAACAAATCGCAAATCCCCAACCCGTCGATTTGCGAAGAGAGCTGACGAAGCGCTGGGAACCGGAGATGTGTTCGAGCGCCTGTGGCGGGTGGTCCGGCACGCGGCACTACTTGAGGGCTTCCCGGAGTACGTGCTCCACGAGGCCCGAGCGGTCGAGATCCGACTCTTTGAGTTGGGGATCATCCCGGGGCTGCTCCAGACGCCGGAGTACGCTGCGGCCGTCGCAGCCGGAGCAGTGCGACGGAGAAGCATTACCGAGCAACAGGCCAACGAGCGTGTCGCGTTCCTCGCGGAGCGACAGGCCCGCCTGGATCGGGACTCGCCGCCGCTGATTCACGCGGTGCTCGATGAGAGCTGCATCCGTCGGCCGGTTGGTGGCCGGGCGGTCATGTCCGCGCAGCTGGATCGGCTGGTTGCCTTTGCCGAGCTGCCGCACACGGTCTTCCAGGTGGCCCCGTACGAGATAGGCGAAAGCCGATCGTTCGACCTGCCGGTGAATCTCTTGACGCTCCCTGACAGATCGCTGGCGTGCTACGCGGAGTCCGCGCAGCAAGGGCACCTGGAACGGGACAGCGAGTCCGTACTACCTACGCTGACCGCCTACCATCAGCTACAGGCCGAGGCGCTGTCGCAGGCTGCCTCCGTGGCCATGATCCGCCAGCTACGAAAGGAACTACCGTGACCGAACCTCGCTGGTTCAAGTCCTCTTACAGCAGCAACGGTGGCAACTGCATCGAGGTGGCCGCCAACTTGGCCAGCACCCACGGTGCCGTGCCCGTGCGTGACTCCAAGGACCCCGAGGGCCCTGCCCTGGTCTTCCCTGCTGCCGCGTTTGCCGCGTTCGTGGCGGGCGTCAAGGTCGGCGAGTTCGGCACCGTCTGACGCCGCGCCCCGAGACCCCACCACCTCTCCTCGATGTGGTGGGGTCTCTCGCTGTCTCACACAGGGTGCGTACTGCGAGTGCCGCCTGTCGGGGCGTTTGGAACGAAACAGCGAGTCCGCACCCATGCGACCGCCTACCATCAACTACAGGTGGAGGCACCGTCGCAGGCTGCTTCCATGGCCGTGATCAGCCGGCAATGAAGGGGAACTACCGTGACCGAACCTCGCTGGTTCAAGTCCTCTTACAGCAGCAACGGTGGTGACTGCATCGAGGTGGCCGCCAACTTGGCCGGCACCCACGGTGCCGTGCCCGTCCGTGACTCCAAGAACCCCAGCGGTCCCACCCTGCTCTTCCCCACCGATACGTTCGCTGCGTTCGTGGCAGGCGTGAAGGCCGGTGAGTTCGGCGCCGCCTGACGCCACGTCTCCCAGCGTGGAGGAATCTCCGTTCGCAAGGCAGGAGAAGAATAGCACTCATGACCGACTCAGATCTGTCCGGCGCTTCCTGGTTCAAGTCAAGCCACAGCGGCAACGGCGGTTCCTGCGTTGAGGTAGCCCCCGACTACCCCGGGCTTGTGCCCGTCCGCGACTCCAAGGATCCGAGCGGCCCCGCCTTGATCTTCCCTGCTGATGCGTTCGCCGCGTTCGTCGCGGGCGTCAAGTTGGGCGAGTTCGGCACCGCCTGACCATCAACTACAGGACGAAGCACCGTCGAAGACTGCTTCCGTGGCCGTGATCAGCCGGCAACGAAGGGAACTGTCGTGACCGAACCTCGCTGGTACAAGTCCTCATACAGTGGCAACGGCGGGACATGTGTAGAAGTCTCGCCCGACCACCCGGGCATCGTGCCCGTCCGAGACTCGAAGGACCCTGAGGGTCCCGCCTTGGTCTTCCCCACCGATGCGTTCGCCGCGTTCGTGGCAGGTGTCAAGGCCGGAGAGTTCGGCACCGTTTAAATCTGCCGGTTACGAAAGGGAACTGCCGTGATCGAACCTCGCTGGTTCAAGTCTTCGTACAGCAGCAACGGCGGTGAATGCATCGAGGTGGCCGCCAACCTGGCCGCAACCCACGACGCCGTGCCCGTGCGTGACTCCAAGGACCCCGAGGGTCCCGCTCTGGTCTTCCCCGTCCTCGCGTTCGCTGCGTTCGTCGCGGGCGTCAAGGCCGGGGAGTTCGGCACCGTCTGATGCTGCGCCCCGAGCGCACACCGCCCGAGATCCTGCCACCTCTCCGGCGTGGTGGGGTCTCTGCTCGCAAGGCATGAGAGGAACAGCACCCATGGCCGACCTGGACCTGTTCGGCGCTCGTTGGCGCAAGAGTTCACACAGTGCCCAAGAGGGGCAGTGCGTCGAGGTGGCTCCGGACTATCCCGGGCTTGTCCCTGTCCGTGACTCCAAGGACCCTGAGGGTCCCGCGCTCGTCTTCCCTGCCGCCGCGTTCAGCGTGTTTGTGGCGGGCGTCAAGACTGGCGAGTTCGGCACCGTCTGAGGCGATGTCTCTCGGTGTGGAGGAATCTCTGTTCGCAAGGTACGAGAGGAGTAGCACCCATGACCGATCCCGTAGACCTGACCGCTGCTTCGTGGTTCAAGTCGAGCCACAGCCAGAACGGCGGTTCCTGCGTCGAGGTGGCCCCCGACTACCCCGGGCTTGTCCCCGTGCGCGACTCCAAGGACCCCGAGGGCCCCGCACTCGTCTTCCCCACCGCCACGTTCGCCGCGTTCGTCGCAGGCGTCAAGGCCGGTGAGTTCGGCACTGTCTGATGCTGCGTCCTGAATGCACATCGCCCGAGACCCCACCACCTCTCCGGCGTGGTGGGGTCTCTGTCCGCAAGGTACGAGAGGAATGGCACCCATGACCGATCCCGTAGACCTGACCGCTGCTTCGTGGTTCAAGTCGAGCCACAGCCAGAACGGCGGTTCCTGCGTCGAGGTGGCCCCCGACTACCCCGGGCTTGTCCCTGTCCGTGACTCCAAGGACCCTGAGGGTCCCGCGCTCGTCTTCCCCACCGCCACGTTCGCCGCGTTCGTCGCAGGCGTCAAGGCCGGGGAGTTCGGCACCGCCTGATCGACGGCATACGGACCCGGACCCGGACCGGGTGTGGACGGTCACGTAATTTCCCCGTTGTCCCCCTCTCCCCAAGGCCTGCTCGAACTCGCCTGCAGCATCATCCGCCTCCGACGGCTCCGCAAATCATTCTTACTGATCGTTTCAAAATGAGTTCAGCTCAGGGGCTTGGCAGTTGATGTGTTCGGGCGGCAGAGTGCTCCACGTGTCGGATGATCTTGTGCCT
>NZ_JBIVRD010000015.1:0-2020 GCF_044755565.1 Kitasatospora sp. NPDC092286
TCCAACCCCGGAACAATCCGAGGCCGGGGATGTCAACATATCTGGCGTTGACTTTTGGCACGCTGTTGAGTTCTCAAGGAACGGACACTTCCTTCGGACCGCCTTCCAGCGGGCCCTCCGGGCGCTTCGTTCTTTCGTGTTCTCAGCTTATCAGATGTTTTCCGCTCCGTTTTCCGGAGTTTCACTCACCCAACTCACTGCTGTCTTCCGCGACCTGATGGCCCGTCCGACGTTCCAAACTCTAGCCGATCCCCGCTCCGGAAAGCGAATCCAGCCACAATCCATATAAACGCGCACGCCAAATTCACCCCGAGCCGCGACCCGAAAAGCAGACGCGACCCGGCAGAACCGGGAAGTGGTGTTTCGTGGATTGGCCGCCCCGGGACCGTCCGCGCCGATGCGTGTCCGGTGCTCCCTGTCGAGCGACTAGAGAACGATAGGCCGACCGGGCGCCTGAGGCAAATCCCGGGCCCGGACCGGGGAGGAGGTGAGGAACGGGGAGCAACGGCGCCCGTCCGGACGGGGTCAGTGCCGTTGCTGACGCCTCCTGCCGATCAGGACGGTGGTCACCCCTGCCGCGGTGAGCACGGCAGCGATCCACCCGGTCCGGCCGGCCCCCGTTCCGGTCGCGGGCAGCTCCTGGCCCACGGCGGCCGGGGAGGAGGCGACCGAGTGCCCCGCGCTCGGTGTCGCGGAAGGTCTCGGGGACGGAGAGCAAGTCGGGGAGGGAGAAGGGGACGGGGAGGAAGTCGGACTCGAAGACGGGGAGGAAGAGGGAGACGAGCTGGCGGCCGTGACGTTGAGCCGGGCGGTGGCGGGGGCGGAGGTGACGGTGGCTCCCGTGGCGAACGGCCTGGTCTGGTCGAGCCCGGCCGCCGTGGCGGTGTCGGTCACCGATCCGGCGGCCCCGTCTGCCGCGGTGAGGGTGTAGGCGGCCTGGCACGTCTGGCTCTGCCCCGCCGGCAATGGCGTGCCGGGGCAGGTGACCGGGGACAGGCCCGGGTGCGCATCGTTGACCGAGACCGTCCACGGCACCTGGCCGGTGTTGGTGACGGTGTACTGGTAGGTGACGGTCTGGCCGACGTTCGCCGTGGTGATCACGGCCCCGCCGGAGGTGACCGACTTGGTCAGTGAGAGACCGAACGGGTCGGGAACGGCGACCTGCACCGTGTCAGCGGCCACCGTGGCCGACGGGCTCGTGCCGACCGCGCCGACCTGGTTGGTGCATGACGCGCCGCTGTCGCTCGAAACGATGTTCCAGCCGGTGGCGTACTGCGGCACCACTACCCCGGCGACGGTGCGCGTCTGCAGCGCCTTCGAGCAGCCGCCGCTGGTCGCCTTGCCCGCCGGAAGCGTCGGCAGGACCGGGCTGCCCGTCACCGTCGGGTTGGAGCCTCCGGCCACCGAGCCCTGCGTGACGTCGGTGACCTGCTCCTGATAGGTACCGGCGGCGTCGAGGTACGCGACCGCCGGAGTGCCGATCGCGGTGACGTCCACCGACGGGACACCGTTCGAATCGGCGATCTGCATCCGGCACGGATCGCCCGACGTGCCGATCGGCTCGACGATGAAGTACGCGACCCCGGCGGCGTCGGTGTTCTGGAACGACAGGGAGCAGTTGCCGGCGATGTCCAGTTGGGTCACCGTCGATGCCGCGGACGCCGCCGGCGCACCCCCCAACCAGGATCCTCCGCCAAACGCGCCAAGAACCACGATCATGAACCCACGAGGTACCCGAGACATGGGGCTGACGGTAGGTCACATGTCAGGGACGTCCGGTACGCCGCGCAAACCGGTTCACCCGTCAAGCCCCAGGGCGAGGTCCTCCGGGGAGCCGTCCTCGGGCAGGAACCCGACCGGGTCACGACGTACCGGGGCCCGGACCGGAGTGCCTCAGGGGTGCATGAGCCCGCCTTCCTGTCACCGCAGTTGACGCGGGGAAGCGACGCGCCGGGGGCGGGTACGGCGGGTTAACCACGACGGATCCGTGCTGGCACACGCGGACCTCCAGGCAGGAATA